>CAYUOD010000090.1:0-4129 GCA_964446225.1 uncultured Acidimicrobiales bacterium
CGATGCGCTTCGAAATCCACAGCTGGCACGGAGCCACATCGGTCTAGCGCCTCAAGAAATGGGCATCTACCCGATGGTTACCGTGAGCAACAATCTTCGGCTGTTCGGCGAACTCATTGGACTTTCGGGCAGTCAGCTGAGAGCAAAAGTTGACGAAGTTGCGGTGGCGCTCAGACTCGATGGCCTGATGAATCGAAAAGCTGGCCAGATGTCCGGAGGACAGAAGCGGCGCCTTCATACCGCGATTGCGCTGTTGAACAATCCACCTCTGGTACTGCTCGATGAGCCGACAACTGGGGCTGACGTTGAGACCAGGTCTGCATTGCTCGAGGTCGTATGCAGTCTCGCGGCGCGCGGCTCCGCGGTCGTCTATTCGACCCATTACCTACAAGAGGTAGAGACCCTCGACGCTACTGTCGTAATTGTCGAGCATGGCAAGCTCGTCGCATCTGGGAAGGTTCAGGATCTCATCGCGAAGAGCGCGCGCAGCATCGTCACAGTTACTTTCGATGGGCCAGCACCTGAATCGCTCGACGGCTACGACATCACGGTTGACGGTCCGTCAATGCAGGTCACGGTGGATGAGCCCGGTCGCGCTGCAGCTGAGATCCTTGCAAAATTGGGGTCTCATACCAACAAGGTGCAGGGCATTGAAGTCATCAGGCCCAGCCTTGAGAGCGCCTATCTGTCCATTACTGGGCGCCGCTACAACGAAGAGGAACCAAGCCATGTCGCTGCATCGTAGTCGTGCCATCTTGCGTCATGAGATCCGTCTGCTGATTGACGACCCAGGCACGCTGGTGTTCCTGTTGGCGATGCCGATGCTGATGACCGTGGCCATGAAACCACTATTCGCTTTGTCGCTGGAGGCTGACGGTTTCGCGGGGGCCTCAGGGGCCGAGCAGGCAGTACCGGGAATGGCAGCACTGTTCACTTCGTTCACGGCTGGTATGGCGGGAATAGCGTTCTTCAGAGAACACGGTTGGGGTACCTGGGACCGCCTGCGGGCAAGTCCAGCTTCCTCCGCCGACATTATGGTGGGCAAACTCGGACCAGTTCTGCTCGTTTCGCTGCTGCAACTGCTGAGCCTGTTTGCACTCGGCGTAATTCTGCTTGGCCTCGAAGTATCCGGGTCCAGCGCAGCGCTGGTGCTCGTTATCGTGGCGTTTGCCGTTGCAATGCTCGGGTTCGGCATGCTGATAACCGCACTCAGCCGTACGTCGCTGCAGCTCAACACGTTCGCCAACTTGGGAGCGATGGTTTTTGCCATGCTGGGCGGAGCGCTCGTGCCGATAACTTTGTTGCCCGACTGGGTTCAGACAGTTGCGCGGTTCACGCCGACATACTGGGCAATGGAAGGATTCCTGGGAGTAATCCTGGAAGGCGACGGCCTGTCTGATGTCATACCCGAAGTGGCCGTACTGACAGTGTTCGTGGCTCTCTTCTTTGGACTCGCCGCGCTCAAATTCCGAGTCGAGGAAACCAAGGTGTACCAGGGTTAGTCAGGCTACAAGGCTTGCAGGCGCAGGCTTTCAAGTCCGTCGAGAATAAGGTCGAGACCAAATTCAAACTCGACCTGGGCGTCGCATCCAGCGGCCACAATACTGTTGCCATCGTTGTCAACCGCCGCCATGAGTTCGGCCATGTTGGGATACTCCCCAGCAGAGATTTGCTGTCTCAGAAGCGCCTCAGCCTTGTCGGAGGAGTCCTGCTTTTCAAGGGGCTCATGAGAGAAACCCATCATGCGGCTGCCCAGCGCGTGCATGGCGTGATGGGTGAGCTCAAGCGACAACCCACCGTTACGCAAGATACTGATGATCGAGTCAATGTACTTCAGCATCATTGGTGTCATCGTGGTCTGTGATTGGATGACGCTGGCTGCCCATGGGTGGAGCAGGTGTACGCTGCGCGCCGAGACTGACTGTTGGTGCAGCGCGACCCGCCAGTCGGACTGGTGGGACGATAGCTCGATTTCACCGAGGATGACGTCGAGCATTCCGTCTACGAGGTCTTCCTTGTTGTCTACGTGGTTGTAAAGAGACATTGCTTCGACACCGAGTTCACTACCGAGTTTGCGCATGCTGAGAGCCTCGATGCTGTGTTTGTCAGCGAAATCCACCGCAGCACGCAACACCCGATCCCTGTTTAGTTGGGTCCGAGTCTCGGCACTCGAATCGGGTTTCAATGCCATCTCTGTTCGCCCTTCGTTCGCCCCAAAGCTACAAGATGCCGGGAGTTGGCGTGAGTATCGCGTTGACAAACTTACGATGTATGTAGTATCTTTCGAATTCTACTTACAGTGTATGTCTTACGACTCGGGAGAAGCAGATGAAAGCGATCGTCTACTACAGCTACGGCTCAGCAGATGTGCTCGAATTGCGGGATATAGATAGGCCAACCGCACGAGACGGTGAAGTGCTGGTGAGAGTTCACGCTGCTTCGGTGAATCCCTACGACTGGCATTTTATGACGGGATGGCCATACATCATGCGGGTACAAACTGGACTCCGCAGGCCAAAGAAGCCGGTACTCGGTGCTGATCTGGCTGGAGTTGTCGAGGCCGTTGGCGCAACTGTCACTCAATTCGAGATTGGCGATGAAGTATTCGGCGAGGGTTCTGAGAGCTACGCCGAATACGTCTGCATCTCCGAAGAGCGGCTGGCGCTTAAGCCCACTAACGCCAGTTTTGAGCAGGCTGCTGCTGTTCCAATGGCCGGGCTCACTGCCTTGCAGGGCCTTCGTGGCGGTAAGATCGCCGACGGTCAGCGAGTACTGATTAACGGCGCCTCAGGTGGTGTCGGTACTTTCGCGGTGCAGATCGCGAAGGCATCTGGCGCGGAGGTGACTGCGGTCTGCAGTTCGCGAAACACCGACATGGTGCTCTCGATTGGTGCAGATCACGTGATCGATTACACCCAGGAGGAATTCACCAAGAACGGTGAGTCCTATGACCTGATTCTCGACAACATCTGCAACCACGCGCTCAAGGACTGCCGCCGGGTACTCAAATCAGACGGCTACTACGTTGCAACAGGAGCCCCCAAGGGGCGTCGGCCAGGCAAGGGGCCGTTCGTGTACATGATCAAGGTCATGCTGGCTTCAACGTTCGGTCGCCATAATGCGGTCGTGATATCGACGAAGATTCGACGCGATGACCTAGAGGTTATGAAAGATCTCATCGAGAGCGGAAAGGTCACGCCGGTGATTGACAGAAACTACAAGCTGAGCGAGACCGCTGATGCGCTGCGTCATCAAGCTGAAGGGCACGCTCAGGGGAAGACGGTCATTACGATCTAGTCGCAGATTCCGCGCCAGTGGCCGAGAACCAGATCAGCGGTGGGGCGCTGAAGGTCCTGGTCAGTCGGCTGCGTAATCAGCGAATTGCCTCACCGACCCCACTTAGTCCAGCCGGTGAGCAGCCACCGCGATCCCTCACCCGAGTTAGGCTGCAGGCCACTGGGTGGTACGAAGCGTTCGCTGGGACCAGCATTCAATGCGTTGTTTGTGGGCTCGCTTATTACCAACGCCGGAGACGGCCTCCGCCTATTGGCGCTGCCGCTGCTTGCAGCCACACTGACTGAATCACCGCTCCTTGTCAGCGGCGTCACGGCGGCGCAGCTGCTGCCGTAGGTGGCGTTCGGCCCAATTGGCGGGGCGTTTGTGGATCGTTGGGACAGACGGCGCACGATTCTGGTGACACAGGCGTGGCGTGGTCTTGTGATGGCACTCTTCGGGCTGCTGGTGCTCTCAGAGTTCATCTCCATCTGACATCTGTTTGTCGTGGCCTTTGTAATAACAGTCGGGGAAATTCTTGTGGATCCGTCTGTGGTTGCTCTTGTTCGGGAACTGGTCGACGATGACCAACTGGACACGGCCAACGCGCGCATTGCCAGCGTGGAAATCGTCACGAACCAGTTCATTGGCGCCCCTATCGGGGCTGCCACATTTGCGTTTGCTCCATGGCTGCCGTTTCTGCTCGATGGAGCAACCTATCTCGGGTCGATACTGCCCTTCCGCCGGCTGCCGGCGAAATCTGAACCGCCAGCAGATGCACCCGCTGCAGCGTCGACATCTATTCGGCACGAGGCCGCTGAAGGACTCCGCTGGTTTCGGGCCCATAGGACTCTGG
>CAYUOD010000090.1:4229-8068 GCA_964446225.1 uncultured Acidimicrobiales bacterium
CTGGCGCCATCGCCTGGCTGAATCTGGGCGGTGCGGCCGCATTCAGCCTGCTCGTACTTCTCGTCACCAAGACCGTAGGAGCCTCCGAATTCGTCTTTGGCGTAGTCCTCGCTGCTGGTGCCATGGGAGCCTTCTTCGGGTCGATGAGCAGCGCGCGTGTGACAGAAATTCTCGGCCGACGCCTGACGCCTGACGATTGCTGGTGGCGCAGCGGCTCACGGCCTTGCCTGGCTCGCGCTGGCCCGGGCGGACTCAGTGCCCGCGCTACTTAACTTGGTTCTTGTCAGGCCTGCCTATGGGCGTCCTTGTGTCAGTCGCGCGAGGGATCCAGCAACGACTGAGTCCCAATGAGATGCTCGGACGCGTCAATGTCTCCGCGCGAATCCTCACCCGCGGCAGCATGGTCGTCGGTGCTCTGTTGGGTGGCGCACTCGCAACGATGACCAGCGTGCATTGGTCATTCGTGTTCGCAGCGACCATAGAACTGTCAGCCGCCGCCGCGATGTGGGCAATCCTGGGACGTGCTGCTGTCGACCCCAACAAGGAAGCGTGGGACAGGCCCTCGACCGGCTGACCGGGGACGGGTCTATTCTCCGATGATCCTGCTGCCGACCCCTGGCCACACGCCCGGCTCGATTTCAATGTTGGTGGGGCGACCAGGTCACGATCCCCTACTCATGGTCGGAGATCTCACGTATGACGCTGCCGTCATGGCGAACGATGAAAAGATCCCCGGAGTGGGCTCACGACGACTGCTGCGCGAACCCACAGACAACGCCCTTGAGATGAAACGCCGGATGCCTGATCTCAAGATCCTCAGCACTCTCGGTCAGACGGTTGAGGCCACAACTGGCCGCGCATCGGGGCACATGCCTCTCATGAGTTCGTGAGGGCGAGGTATGAATGTCTGGGCGCGGACGTGAGGTGAGCGGATCCGGTCGGCGCGAAAGAGACGGGGTTCGTCAATGGCGGTGTCCCATGCGATCACGTACCACAATGGTGCTCTGACCAGTAGGCCATGAGGCTCGACGACACGCTGCGACTCGTTCGCGTCCCGGTCGCTGTAGCTGAACGCGAGCAGGCGTTGTTCGCTGAACGCAGTCTCGAACAGACGCGCCAAGAGGGGACTGACTCTTGTCTCGAGGCTAACCGATGCTTTTGACGGATTGCCAATCATGATCCGCATCATCAATGCTTGGAGCTGGCGGGCTCGTTCGTAGGGCAGCGACGCCTCGATCTTGGCTAGCGCGGCTTGCGCTCCCGACGCGAAGGGCATCCAGGGCAACGCCTGGGCGATCGCAACCGACAAGATCAGCGCGACAACGTCCTCGCCCGCGAGCTGTGAAGTGACGAGTACCGAGGTGGGTTCGAGATGAACCCCGCCACCGGGTCCTGACAGCGTTGATATCTCGAAGCCACGAGCGCGGAGCCGCTGGAGGTCCCGCAGTATGGTCCGGGTCGAGACGCTGAGTTCTTCGGCAAGATCGCCCACGCGCCAGTCAGCTCGCTGACGCAGGAGTCGCAGCAGTTCTTCGTGGCGGTCAATGAGTGGCACGCGTACATCCTAGAAATATTCACTGACAGTTCTTGTCATGGATACCAACTACGTTGAGAACACGACAACAACCGAGAGGACCCCAATGAACACTCTGGATACGGTAGTCATGGTCAGGAGATGACAGCTATGAAACGAACACCGGTGAATCCATGGTCGTGGTCGCTGAACTTCGGCTACAACCAAGGCGAAATACTCGAGGGAGTCAACCGCCAACTGGTCTGTGCGGGCCAGACCGCCGTCGACGCGGAAGGGAACCCGCAGCACGTCGACGACATGCGGAGCCAGATCACCCTTGCGCTCGATAATCTTGAGGCAGTCCTGAGCGCCGCCGATATGGGCCTCGCCAACGTCACACGGCTCAGTATCTACACCACAGATATGGACGAAGCCATGAAGCACTTCGATGTGCTCGGTGCCCGACTCGGCCAGGCCGAGGTCGCTCCTCCGATGACCCTGCTTGGCGTTGCTCGACTCGCCATCCCTGGGCTCATGATCGAGATGGAGGCCGCCGCCGCAGACTGAGCTCACACACCGGATCGCACGATCCTCGCTCCCGATTGACCAGACTGCGCGCGGCAACCCTTCAACGCGCAGCGAGTCTCGTGAGCAGCTTCGATGACATCGTGGAGTCCACGAGCGACGTCGCCACCGACGATGAACACGATCCAGAAGGCCACACAATCGCCTGGGAGCGCCAACAGGTCGCAGCTCTCCTCGATGAAACGAGAACGGCGCTCACCGACATCGAGGCCGCCGAGCAACGCCTCGACAACGGGCTGTACGGAACCTGCACGACCTGCGGTCTTGAGATCCCAGTCGAGCGGCTGGACGCACTGCCAGCCACCCCGGCCTGCGTCAACTGCGCCAGGTAAGGGTGGACGGCCGAAGCTGCGTCGAGCCTCGTCGTATCCCTCCAAGCGTCCGGCAGTGACGCAAAGATCGTGCCTGCTTGAAGTGTCTCGGGCGGCGAGTCAGACTCTCACCGACCCATCAATTCACAAGGAGGTGGCCGCTGTGGACAATGCAACGCAGGTGGCGACGGCACGACTGGATGCCTGCTTTGGAGGTTCCAAGGTCGATTGGACCAAGATCTATGAGCCAAAAGATGAGTCCAAGGCATTTGGAAGTCGCTACCAGCTGGCCTACTCAGCTTTGGCACAGTTCATTGCCATCAAGGCAGAGCCTGCCAAGGCCGAGGCACTGCGACCACAGCTCGACAACATCTATGACGGATTACTCGAGCGGCGTTCCTGGGGCTACTGGTATGAACCATGGCAGACACAGCGGACATGGCTACTGGAACGAGGCAACCTCACCTACGCCGGGCGGCTTGCGACTTTCGTTGGCTTCTATGTCGACGCCTTCGGAGAACCACCAGCGCAACAGATCGACATCGATGGCCGATCAACGACGTATACCGAGCTTTCCTCGAACCTCTGGGACCAGGCCTCGAGCAACCCAAGTTGTGGCGTTGCCTGCTTCAACAACGTCTCAATGCTGCACTGCAACGCACATCTCATGATAAATAACGTCCTGCACGACCGGCTGTTCGGCTCAGACCTCTCACCAGCCAACGAAAAGTGGTTGGCAACCGTTGTACAGAACCTTGTTGGTGACGAAGACTCCGGACCACTCTTCTACTTCGGAACCCAGCCAGACACGGCAGCACCCAACCTCGACAGTCGTTCGGTTGGGACCGACATCTGGGCCCTGTTTCTCATGAGCGGGATCGCTCCTGAGCATGCCGCAGGTTGGTTTGAGGCCTGGCAGCGGAATCTGGAGCTGGCTGCCGACACCGCCTGGGTCGAGGTCGGCGACGGTGCTCGAGAGCAGGAATCCTCCACAAGCGAGATTGCAACAGCATGGGCCTACTGCACCGCCAAAGAGTTGGGAGAAGACGCTTTGGCGGTCAAGCTCCGGCGCTACCTAGCGCCACGGGCGGTTGCGGGCTTCGAGATCGACCCGTATACCACGAGCCTGTTCCTGCTGGGGGAGCGTCTCAACAAGGGACTGTTTGGCTCGCTGATTCACGGCGGTACCGTCCCGCCGCCCGAAGTCCAAATCGAAAGATTCTCTGAATAAGCACCCTCGTGGCAGAATTATTTGCCCAGTTATAGCGTTAACTGTGTGAACACCTAGTCGCGTATAGGAGAATGCATGTTCCGCAGACCCCAAAAGCTTTTGCTTCTGGTCATAGGCTTGGCCCTATTCGCTGCCGCTTGTGGGGGTGGGACATCCGACCCTGGTGGTGAGTCGGCGAGCGCCAACGATGCTCCTGCTG
>CAYUOD010000091.1:0-8017 GCA_964446225.1 uncultured Acidimicrobiales bacterium
GCGCCCCGGCGGAACGGTCTCGGGACCTGTAGTCACCCAAAGGATGCCGCGCATTGCGGACCCATTAGCTGTGGGTACCACTCGGTGCGCCGAGCAATCGTGCGACCGCGTCGCGTACCTCGTTACGCTTTCCCGACTCAGCTATGACTTGCATCGCGTAAGCGGCCCGCAATATCTGCTGGCGATGATCGGCGACCGGATCAGCAACCACATCTAATGTCAACCATCACGACACATACACAGAAAGTCAGACAGACCCAGTTCTGATGGGCAGCGCTTCCCCATGATCGCGGCCAGCCCCAGAGCTCGCAAAATGCGCCGCTATTTCACCGGGTCCGGGGCCACCATCTATACCTGGACCTCTGATCGCCACGCCCAATACGGCACCAGAATCATCCCCACCACGGTCCGCGAAGCCACCCAAAGAAGCAGACCCGGCCGTGGGCGGGCTAGCTATGCGTGGAAGCGTTGACGGCCCAGGAGAGCCACAGGTCGTGTGGCGATGGGTAGTCCGGCGTACTTGGTATTATGACCTCGTTCATGCAGGTGCCGCCGAAGGAGTGGTGGATCCCCAGGGCGTGACCGAACTCTTGGCAGTAGATCGGCGCATTGCTCTGAAAGGACGAGTGGATGATGATCCAGGTCCGCGAGAAATGGCTGCCGGACGGAATGAACAAGAACGCACCAACGGCACCCGCTGGGGAGCCAACTGGCATAGGGCCAACACAGAAGGTAACCGTGCGGTAGGGCGAGTTCGCGTTGCAGGATGGCGCGCCGCCATATTGGTAGGCGAAGCCGAAGTCTGAGCGGGCTGGCCCTACGGGATACCAGTTAAACGCTCGGGCGCTGCCCCACCGCGCGAGAGCGAGATTAATGTGCGCCACCTCATCGCCCGGGCCGATCTGGTTGCGCAGGGTCAGATTGATAGTTGCCTGGCCGCTCTGGCGATACCAGTGGAAGCCGCCGAGCGAGTTGCTTGCCGACGCTGGCTGGCCCGCCACGCCAATCAAAGCGGCCGCGACCAGTAGTAAGACTGTGATGATCGCGAGCTTGGATCCGAACCTGAGCGTGCTGGCTGTTTGGGTGTGTTCCACCGGATTCCCCTATTTCTCTGACTCGGTTACCTCGAAGTCAACCCGTATCTGTGAGCGGTACTTCTGCTTCTCATAGCGGCCGTCCGCGTCGGGTGCAGCTGGGAGCAAGTCCGCGGTGACATCGCGTTCAGCGGTGAGTTCTGCGGTGGCGACGTAACTGCCTGTGGCCACCGATGACGCGGTTTCGGTTTTCACATTGAAGGCTGTCTGGTCCCAGTCAGCCTGGACCAGGACCGTGTCCCCCGGGTCCAACAGATAGCACTCGCGAACAGCTCCGCACGTCCAGATGAAGCCTTGAGCCCACACCTCGGCACCAGCAGCGTCGGTTACGATGATGATGGTTTCCAGTGGTCTCTTGCAGACAGCGCTGCTCTCGTTTCGGAACTCAAACGCCAGCGTCACACCATCGCCCCCCGTCTCCACGGGTCCATGCACCGCGCTGCCGCTCGTCATGACCAACTCGCTATCTGAGCACAAGCGCACACCCTTGCCGTTCTCTTGTATTTCGGCGGGCACCGGCTCGTCCGGGGCTGGCGCTGGCACGAGCGCATCGTCTACAGGCGCCGGCAGCGATGTTGCCGTCGTGGCCGATGGCCGGTCTTCTGTTGTGGTCGCGGGTTCTAAGCCAAGATCATTGTGGTCGAACTGATCGACATTTGCGCCAGTCTGTGCGGCCGCCGCGGCGCTGGGGGTGTTCTCAGCGCGCACAATATCGGGCCCGCTATCGCCCGTCGAAGACAACACTTGACCACAAGCAGACAGCGCCAGCACACCAGCACAAAGCAAAAGACCGAGACCCAAATCAGATCTACACACCATGGGGATCACTCCAATCTCACCACCAGTACCCGAATCCCGAAGGCACTTCACGTATCTTTAGCAAACGATTCACAGTCTGGCAAGCACGTTTGTCTGATGCGATTGCACCTCGATAGGCCTGCTGGTAACGAACGTGTCACAAGCGGCAAACGAACGACGAAATACCTGGTCAGAGGCCTGTCGCTGACCTCCCCGCCGATGCTTAGAGCGTTGGTTCGGGTCCTTTCAAGACTCGCGAACCTCCTGGTCACAGCTCTGCCGGTTCCCGGATTTCCTCTGGTGCCACATCTGTTACCAACACCCGTAGTTGGGCGAGAGAACGGCAATTCGAGCCGCTCGGAGGGGTATATCATGCTGCCCGTCGGGCCCTTCGCTCTTGCATCACTCGCGTCGGAGGACGGTGAGCACGAACTCCTAGCCGCTGATGTTGAGCAGGCGAATCTCCTTCAGTGTCAGCGAGCTATGACGCAGGTAGTTGTTCGCCCCGGGAGCGGGCTCGGTGACTGGGTGCTCGCCCGCCACCAGGAGTATCTGGATCACATTGCGGAGTGAGGCGGTGCCTGGCGGATGTGTTCCAGGTGCGCGCGGTCAGCCTTGCGGGGTGGACCGTGACTGTACCGGTGATGGGGTAGCGGTAGCAACGGTACAGAAACGGCGGTGGGACAGTGAATGTCCTGGTCAGGCGGCTGCTCGAGCAGCGGCCATGCACTGTACGAGCCTAGGCATCAATTGGCACGGCACACCTCTGAACTGGGCTTTCAGCAGCAGACTGCCGAAATTGCTCCGTTACTACCGCTACCCCTCGTTGCATTGCCCCTCGCCAGTCCGGCGACCGCAATCTCGGCCGCACGAAGCTGGCAGAGTGAACCGCGACATCCAGTTCGTCACATAGTCGCAACGCTTAGCGCACCATTCTGTCCAACTGCTCCGGCTACCCGAAGATCCAATTCGGTGACCATCTGGGACGCTCAGCCGATTGTTAGACCTTCAGGGCTGTGTGAGTTTCGCTGTCGTCGCCATGTTTGCGGCGTCTGATAACCAGCCAGATCATGATTCCGGCTACGGCTGCCACAACAGCCGCAAACCCAGCTCCCGTCGCACCGTTTCGCGTAGAGCCGCCAGTCTCGCTGCTGGCAGCTGACTGGTTCGAACTCTGGGGGGCTGATGCTTCTTCAACACCGCTCTGGTTGGGGGGTTCTGACTCCTGATCAGCCGCGGCCTGTTGTAAGGCTGTGTGTGTGGCGGCCTGCGCTGCGGCCAGGTCGGCTTCACGCTGGTCGACGGCTGCCCGCCACTCAGGCACATAGTCATACGCGTTGTCTCCGACGTTCAACAACACCTGAAAGCCGGACTCGAAGTCGATGTTGGTGCCGTCTGGTAGCACGACCTGTACAGGCTGCGCGAGGTCCACACCTGCGCTGCGGAGTTCGGTAACGAGGTCGAGTGAACCGGGTTGGCTGTCGTCAAGGTCACCACCGAAAAGGCCGCTCTGATGCAATAGCACATTGAAGGTGCCGCCGGGTCCTGCGGCGATGTTGTCGTTGTCTGCGTCGACACCGGCATCGAGAATCGATGTTTGGAGGCGGCCGAGTTCTTCGAGTTCGGCCAGCCGGTTCCGGATGTCAGCGGGGAGGCTGTTGGTGGCGGCGCGCTCCAGATGTTCCCTGACAGGCACCTCTAGGCCACTGGAGGTTGTTACGACGAGGTCGAGGACCTCGCCACCGAACGGCAGCTTTTCGAGGGTGTCTATCTCACCGGCGATTGGCGCTGAGTTGTCGTCGTAGTCGATGGACACACCAAACAAGTCGCCGTCATCGTTGACCTCAGGCGCCGCCGTCACAACCGGCTTCGGTTTTGTGGTGGTCGGCGTCGCGCCACCACCTCCGCCATTCGAGTTCCCTCCGCCACCAGGATCTTCGTGCGAACTGCACTTTACATCGATCCCAACGACAGCCCCGCTCTCATCAAAGATGTTGGTCGCTACGCAGTCGTGTGCCGCTCCGGCAGGGGCGCTGTTGTAAGCGCCACCGGCGACAACGACCACGGCCGCTCCGACGCGCAGCACCAGGTCGCGTTTCCAGCTCACCCTGTAGATCCTCGAGGGCTGCCGACACGAAGATTCATGGAAGCATTGCAGACATCGAGAACTGTTCCCCTTTGAAAAGTTCTGTTGACTGCGCGATAGCTTTGATTTCCGCCACACCAATATCCCGTCCGGACACGCTCAGGCCTGTTATCCCTGCACGTTGCACTGCTGCAGATGGGGCGACGCGAGGAAACGGACTTCTGTGTACGTTAAGGCCCCATTTGTCTTAGGGAAGGGTGTTTGCTGGCACCTATCGATACAGCGTCGGGATTGATACACCGAGGTTGTCAGCTGCTTCTCTCGGCGGGACTCCACGGGTAAGTAGTTTCCGGGCTTATGAAGTTTTTGAGTCAGTCGCTATAGGTTTGTGCCCACCAACACGGCCTTGTCTGCGGGCAGCCTTAAGCCCAGCAGTCTGCTCGGCAAGCAACTCTCGTTCCATTTGGACCCGCGACGCCATCACATGAAAATGAAGTGTCCCGCCGGTGTCGTGGTATCGATCTGGTCAGTCAGGCTCCGAAACTCGACTCCGCTTGCTTCAAGGCCGGTGACATGTTCAACCGACTTGTTGACTGAGTGGCCGAGCCGGTCGAGTTTCCAGACCATGAGGGTGTCGCCCTCATGGAGCAGAGCCAAGGCCTGCACGAGCCCGGGCAGTGGCGGTCCCGCGGCTCGGGCTGTCATCGATGATCCGGTCGCACTCAGCGGCGGTCAAGGCTTGGTGTTGGAGGTCCAGGTTCTGGTCAGTGGTCGAGACCCGTGCTTACCCAATCAGCATGGGAAGCTTCTTTCTCGTTGCCCGTCAACCCAACCTAGTATCGAGAAACTGTGTCGAGAATGGTTTAGGGGCGGCTGGCAGGTGCTGATTGTTGCACTAACGACCTGGGTGTGGATGGTTCTCGTTTACTTACGTTATTGAGAAATGGGGGGTGAGGCTGATGCCACGTCGTTCGATCATGTCACCAGTAGATCGCACAAGGATCTATCAGGTCCCAACCGACGCCGCCGATCTAGCACGCTTGTATGGGTTCTCCCTCGAAGATCTCGCGATGATCAACACTCATCGAGGCGAAGCAAACCGCCTCGGTTTCGCTGTGCAGCTCGCTTACATGCGTTACCCGGGAATATCACTGCCGGTCGGCGAGCCGCCAGCATCACAAGTCCTTGGTGTGGTGGCGGATCAGCTTGAGCTCAGCCCAACATCGTGGGCCGATTACGGGGACCGGAAAACAACACGTCGAGAGCATCGAGTCGAGTTACAGAACCGATTCGGCTACCGGACGTTCACGGCCCAGGATCGCGGCGAGTCCGTAATCCTGCTCACCGACGTGGCGCTACGAACCGACACTGCAGCATTGCTTGTGGACTCCTTCGTTGATCAAGTTCGTAGTGCTGGAGTGTTATTGCCACCAGCTGGCGTCGTCGAGCTTGTGTGTGGCGAGGCAATCACCCGCGCGAACCGTTTGATCCGAGAGGCAATCGCTGAGGCACTGGCCGACAAGCATCGAGCACGCCTGGACGATCTGCTTGAGTCGCGCCCCGAGGGCGCAATGACCTGGCTCTCTTGGCTGCGTGCACCACCAGGAAAGCCGAACTCGGCTCAGATACTGAAACATATCGATCGGCTCGAAAAGCTCCGAGAGGTAGGCCTGCCAGAAGGAATAGAACGTCTAATTCACCAGAACCGGCTTCTCAAAATCGCTCGCGAAGGCGCGCAAATGCCAGCCCGAGACATTCGTAGGCTTGAGCCCCTTCACCGCCACACGATGTTGGTTGCTCTGGTGGTCGAGTCGATTGCCACGATCATTGATGAGATCGTTGACATGCATGATCGGGTCATAACCAGGTCCCTCGCCGCAGCGAAACACAGACACCGAGAGAACTTTCATGGCTCTGGTAAAGCCATCAACGACAAGGTCCGCTTGCTCGCCGCAGTTGGTGATGCCCTGGTCGCAGCACGACGCGATGGAACCGACCCCTTCGCAGCGATAGAGGAGTTCATCCCTTGGGAACAGTTCACCGTTTCGGTCACTGAGGCAGCCGACCTCGCTAGACCAGCATCATTCGACTTTCTTGAACACCTCGGTGACCGTTACGCCACCATCCACCGCTACGCGACCAAGTTTTGTGCTGTGCTCGATCTCAAAGCGTCACCAGCAGCCGCAGACTTACTCGAAGCCGTGACCGTCTTACGCCAAGTCCAAGAACAAGGACTTCGTTCGATCCCTGAGGACGCGCCGACCGGGTTCATCACCGCGAGGTGGGCCAGAGTCGTGATGACCGCTAACGGCATCTACCGCCGCTTCTATGAGCTGTGTGTAATGACCGAGCTCAAGAACTCGCTCCGCGCAGGCGACATGTCGGTCGCTGGATCCCGCCAATTCAAAGATTTCGACGACTACCTCCTCCCTCCAGTGACGTTCGCGAAGTACAAGGCAACGAATCGGCTTGGTATAGCGATCAACCCGAACTGTGAGGAGTACTTGGAGGAGCGGCTCGGGTTGTTACAAGACGAGCTTGGGATGGTTGATCAGGCCGCCGGGAATGGCGACCTCCCTGGTGTGGTGATCGGCTCGGCTGGTCTGACTATCTCCCCGCAAACCACGATCGTGCCCGCCGACGCGCAAACCCTGACTGATCAAGTGCAGGCCCTCATGCCCCACGTCAAGATCACCGATCTGCTCTCTGAAGTCGACCAATGGACGAGCTTCAGTCGCCGCTTCACGAACCTGAAAACCGGGGTCGACACGAAAGACACCAACCTGTTGTTGACCGCGATCCTCGCAGACGGGATCAACCTCGGACTCACCAAAATGGCTGAGTCATGCCCAGGAACGACCTACGCCAAACTAGCCAGGCTGCAAGCCTGGCACATCCGCGACGACACCTACCGCAGCGCCCTCGCCGAAATCGTCAACGCCCAACATCAGCAACCCTTTGCTGACAACTGGGGCGATGGCACAACAGCCGCCTCAGACGGTCAACAATTCAGGGCTGGCAGCCAAGCCAAAGCCTCCGGACACATCAACCTCAAATACGGTGCGGCGCCAGGCAGAATGCTCTACACACACATCTCCGACAGATACGCGCCGTTCCATTCAATGCTCATCAATGTTGGGGTCCGGGAGTCAACCTATGTCCTTGATGGCTTGCTCTACCACGAGGCGGACCTGAAGATCGCTGAGCACTATACCGACACCAACGGCTTCACCGACCACGTCTTCGCCCTCACCCACCTTCTCGGCTACCGGTTTGTGCCCCGCATCAGAGATCTTGGCGATACCCGCCTCCACACACCGTCGCGTCATCAACACCCCAACCTCGCTGCGATCACGGGGACACCACTGAACCTGCAGCAGATCCGCCTCCACTGGGACGACATAACGCGCCTCGCGTCGTCGATCAAGCACGGCACCGTCACCGCTTCGCTGATGCTCCGCAAACTCGGTTCCTACCCACGCCAGAACGGTCTGGCTGTCGGGCTACGCGAGTTCGGCCGGATCGAACGAACGCTCATGAACCTTGACTGGCTACAAGACACTGGTATGCGCCAACGAGCCACTGCCGGGCTGAACAAAGGCGAATCTCGTCAAGGACTCGCACGAGCAGTGTTCTTCCACCGCCTCGGCGAAATCCGTGATCGTAGCTTCGAACACCAACACCACAGGGCCTCAGGACTCAACCTGCTAACCGCCGCGATCATCTTGTGGAACACCGTCTACCTGGAACAAGCCGTCAACCATCTCCAAAGTCACAATGACGTCGACCCAGACCTGCTCCAACACCTCTCGCCACTCGGTTGGAGCCATATCAACCTCACAGGTGACTACACCTGGCCACGACATCGAAACACCGAAAACCTCAGGCCTCTATACCGGCCCAGCAATCCTTAACGTACACAAAAGTCCGTTTCCTCGCGTCGCCCCTATATGGACAATTCGCGTCGGTTTCCCAGATCACCCCTGATCAGACCCGTTAGCAGCCCGCCGTCACCAGTGAGCTCCACGCCCTCAGCCTG
>CAYUOD010000092.1:0-7908 GCA_964446225.1 uncultured Acidimicrobiales bacterium
CTACGAGCGCGATTGGTGGGAGTTGTTGTCCTGCTGCCATGGTGATGTCTCCTAAGTGCCTTATGAGGGCTTAGCCGCACCATATCGAGGTGGCCGCATTCTCCTCGGTGTCGCGGAATGGGCGATTTTGCTGCTCGCTCGCTAGGGTCCGGGGATGCAGATCGGAATCAACGGATCCAACCTTCTGGCTCATCCGGACATCAACACCATCCTCAACGACATGGCGGCAAGCGAGGCCTCTGGCTTTTCTACCTACTGGCTGGCCCAGGTGGGCAATGTTGATGCGCTCACGGCACTCGCACTTGGCGGCGCCCGCACGTCCAAGATCGAGCTCGGCACAGCAGTGGTTCCGACTTGGACGCGCCATCCCCAGATTATGGCGGCCCAGGCTCTCACCGCCCAGGCGGCCACAGATGGTCGGATCATCCTGGGCATCGGCCTTGCCCACAAGCCTTCGGTGGAGGACCGCTGGAAGATGAAGTGGGAGAAGCCCATCCGCCACATGGTCGAGTACCTGAATATTCTCGAGTCGCTGCTCGAGACGGGCAAGGCCGACTTCTCAGGGGAGGTGTGGAGTCTCGAAGGTGAGTTTCCATTGCCGACGGACAATCCGCCGAAGGTCATGCTTGCCGCGCTCGGCGATCAGATGCTGAACCTCGCAGGCAAGCGCACGGACGGCACGATTCTGTGGTGCGTCGGGCCCAAGGCCCTTGAGCAGCAGATCGTCCCGAAGATTAACGAGGCAGCTGCGGCTGCCGACCGTCCCGCGCCAGCGGTCGTGTGTAGCTTGCCGGTCTGGGTCACCGACCATGAGGACATCGCGCGGGATCTCGTTGCGAAGTTCCTCACTGGGTACGGCGACCTTCCCTCATATCGCTCGGTGCTCGACGTCGAGGGAGTCGACGGGCCAGCTGACATCTCACTCATCGGCACCGAGGACAAGGTCCGCGAGGGAATGGAAGCCCTGCGCGCCGCTGGCGCTACTGAGTTCAGTGCTGTGGTTTCGGCGCTCGATCCCGATGAACGCAAGCGCACGGTCGCTGTCTTGGCTGAGGCGGCTGCACCTTAGATCCGGCAACCGGATTCGGTGTGGCGGGCCGCCAGGTCTGCAACGACCTCGTGGAAGCGCTCGGGTTCTTCCCAGCATGGAGAGTGGGCGGATTTTTCGAACCAGACGATCTCTTTGGCTGGAGCGGTGATGGTCTCGAAGTACCGGGCAGCCAGCGTGGCGGGTACCTGGTTGTCGAAACGGCCGAGTAGGAAGTAGACCGGACACTCGTAGTCTGAGTGTTCTTCGAACAGGTTGAACTCCATGAGCTCGTCCCAGATGAGGTTGATCGCCTGCTTGCTTCCGAGGGCGAAAAGTACGATGTCCCAGAGGTTGAACTCAGGTAGTCGTGCCACGTTCAGCGCAGCGCCTGGAATGCTGAACGGGCCATGGAATGCGCCTCCGTACTTCAGCACGTACTTGCGCTGAACTCTGAGCGAGTTGAAGTCGTATGGCGGCGGGCCGATGGCCTTGAGCTTGGCCGTGGCCTTCTCGTCGCCGAGTTCCTCGGCCTTGTCGAGTGTGAACTGGTACGAGATGCTTTCGCCTTCATTCATCGCGCTGACCTGGCCCAGCCCGAGATAGGCATACAGATTCTCGGGATGAAGTTGTGCGTAGCGAATCCCGAGCAGCGAACCCCACGAATGACCGAGGAGGACGACGCGCTCTCGGTCGTAGCGTCGCTTCAGCAGTTCGATGAGTTCGTGGATATCGTCGAGGAAGCGATCGACTTTGAGGTCAGCGGCGGTGAGGTTCTTGTCGAAGGAGCGTCCCGCGCCGCGTTGATCCCAGTGCACGACGACGAAATCCCTTTCGAGGTCGCGGTTGTATACGCCGAACAGTCCAGCTTCGGGGCTACCTGGGCCTCCGTGGAGAACAAGCAGCAGCGGATTGGTGCTGTCGGCGCCTCTGATCAGGAGCTGCTGTGTGAGTCCGCCGAGTGTGATTTTCCCGAGGACGGCGATCGGTGTCGCATCGGCTGGAGGCGTGGGTGGCAGCGTTGATCGTCGTCCGGTGACTGTGGACAGGGCTCGGATCGCTCCGGCTGTTGCAACGCCACCGACTACGCCAGCGAGGAATCTCTTTGCGCTCATGGTCCGGCCAAGTTATCCGACCTTCGGCAGCTCGGCTGTTCCATTCATTCGGACTGTCGTCTGCGGGTCGGGCTGAGCCCGAGTGGGCGACGACAGTCCGGGTTCGGGAATGGAGATCTCAGGGCGGATCGAGTGCCGCGAGGGTACCGTGTGGCCATGACCCAGTTGAGTGAAGCCTCAGGAGACACATCCACCCCGCTGCTGACCGACACGATCGGGGAGAATCTGGCGAGGACGGTGCGCGAGCACGGCGACCGTGAGGCGCTGGTGGCGTGCCATCAGGACATCCGCTGGACCTATAACGAGTACGCCGCTGAGATCGAGCGAGTCGCTCGTGGGTTGCTGGCATTCGGATTCGAAAAGGGTGACCGCATTGGGATTTGGTCGCCGAATATGGCCGAGTGGGCGTTGGTGCAGTTCGCCACTGCCCGTATCGGTGTGATCCTGGTGAACATCAATCCGGCCTACCGCACACACGAGGTGCAGTACGCGCTCGAGCAGTCGGGCTGCCGTGGACTTGTCGCGGTGCCCGAGTTCAAGACCTCCGACTATCGGGCCATGGTCGACGAGGTGCGTCCCGAGCTGCCAGTCCTTGAGCGCGTGATCTATATCGGTACCGACGACTGGACCGAGTTGCTTGCCGCTGCTGAGTCAGTGAGCGTCAATCAACTGCAAGCGGTCGAGGCCACGCTGCAGCATGACGATCCGATCAACATCCAGTACACATCTGGCACGACGGGCAACCCCAAGGGTGCGACGCTGAGCCACGCCAATATCCTCAACAACGGATACTTCGTCGGGCGGGCGTGCCGGTACACGGCCGACGATCGCATTGCTGTGCCGGTGCCGCTCTATCACTGCTTCGGCATGGTCATGGGAAACCTGGCGGCATCGACGCATGGCGCGTGCGTGGTGTATCCATCGGCGGCGGCCGACCCGGCGGCAATCCTCGCGGCGGTGACCGAAGAGCGAGTCACGAGCCTCTATGGCGTGCCGACGATGTTCATTGGCGAGCTGGGCGACGAGTCGTTCGAGAAGGCCGATTTGTCTTCTTTGCGCACCGGGATTATGGCTGGCTCGCCCTGTCCGGTTGAGGTCATGAATCAGGTCGTCGAACGCATGAACATGGACCAGGTCACGATTGCTTACGGCATGACTGAGACCTCGCCGGTCAGCTGCCAAACGGCGACCGATGATCCGCTGGACAAGCGCGTCGGCACCGTCGGACGGGTCCATCCTCATGTAGAGGTGAAGATCGTGGATCCCGAGACCGGTGTGAGCGTGCCGCGCGGAGAGCCGGGGGAGTTCTGCACTCGGGGCTATTCGGTGATGGCCGGCTACTGGAATGATCCTGAGAAGACCGCCGAGGCCATCGACGCCGACGGCTGGATGCACACCGGTGACCTGGCCACTATGGACAACGAGGGTTACGTGAACATCGTTGGCCGCATCAAGGACATGGTTATCCGCGGCGGCGAGAACGTGTATCCCCGGGAGATCGAGGAGTTCCTGCACTCACACCCGGGCATCCGTGATGTGCAGGTCCACGGCGTGCCCGATGCGAAGTATGGCGAAGAGCTCGTGGCCTGGATCCAGACCGAGCCCGGCGTTGAGGTCACAGCGGACGATGTGCGTGAGTTCTGTAAGGACAAGATCGCGCACTTCAAGATTCCCCGCTATGTGGCGACCATCGACGAGTTCCCGATGACGGTCACCGGCAAGATCCAGAAGTTCAAGCTCGCCGAACTCGCCATGGTCGAGTTCAATCTCGGCTAGGTCGCATCCTGATGCCGTCGCTGGTGGGATGCCCCTGTGGTGATAGTGCGACATTATATAGGAAAGCATCTATAATGATGAAGTAATACATCAGTATGGTATCCGTAGTTCAGATTTGTTGGCATAATGTGGTACTATTCCGTCACACAGCTGATGAAGTGGGTAGGTGATGGACAATCGCAGTCCCTCCAGGTCGTTAACAGCAGACGAATGGCAACAGCGACTCGGTGCTGACATTCGCGAACTGCGCTTGAGGCAGAACCTCACACAAGCTGAGGTCGCCCGCCGGGCGAACAAAGACAGAACCACTGTCGCCAGAATTGAGGCTGGCGAGGGTGGCAGCATCGGCTCCCTCATTCAGATAACTCGCGCCCTGGGACGCGAGCAGTGGCTCGGCTCGTTAGTGGTGGTAGAGCCTGGGGTGAGTCCGATGCAGGAATTGCGAGAGCGACAACGTCAAGAATCCAAGAAGCGACTACGTGCCAGCCAGCCCCGGACCCCGGAGTGACCTACGAGCCCGTTGACCTCGTTGAGGTTCGGGCCTGGGGCCGCACGGTTGGCGCTGTGGCCCCAGCTCTTGACACGGGCTATTACGCGTTCGAGTACGCCCCCGACTGGGTGTCAACCGGCAGGCAACTCTCGCCATTGCTGGTGCCGAACGAACCTGGCGTATTCGTCTTTCCAAGTCTCGACGTGGATACCTATTACGGCCTGCCTCCAATGCTCGCCGACAGTCTCCCGGACCGCTTTGGCAACGCCCTTGTCGACGCGTGGATGGCCGACCAAGGAGTCCGCCGTAGTGAAATCACGGCTCTGGACCGGCTGGGGTACGCAGCCGATCGCGCTATGGGCGCCCTCGAGTTCCATCCCCCCGCTGATTCGCCCAGCAATGGTTCGGCCACCGCGCTGCAGCTCGCCGACCTTGTGCTCGCGGCTCGTGCCACGATTGTTGGCGATCTGCAGAACGCACCCAAGGATGCGCTGCACGACCTGATTCAGGTAGGCACATCGGCTGGTGGTGCGCGGGCAAAGGCGGTGATCGCGTTCAATCCAGAGACGGGACAGGTGCGCAGTGGTCAACTCGACACGCCCGAAGGATTCGAGCACTGGCTCATCAAACTGGATGGCGTAAATGTCGATTCAACACGTGACGGCGATGTGTTCACCGCCGGAGCCGTCTTTGGCAAGGTTGAGTACGCCTACTACCTGATGGCTACTGCGTGCGGGATCCAGATGACGGAATCCAGACTGCTGCCCGAGGGGCCACGCACGCATTTCATGACCAGGCGTTTTGATCGTGGAGACAGGGGTGAACGTATCCATATGCAGAGTCTGTGTGCTATCGCCGGACTCGATTTCAACCTGGCGGGCGCGAACAGCTATTCACAGTATTTCGAGGTGATCGAAGATCTACACCTGGGTCTGGCTGCGCGAGAGCAGGCCTTCCGACGACTCGTGTTTAATGTGGCCGCCATGAACCGGGATGACCATACGAAGAACCTCGCGTTCCTCCTGCCTGAGCAGGGGGAGTGGCAGCTAGCTCCGGCCTTTGACATCACGCATGCACATAATCCTTCGGGCCAATGGACGAGTCGCCATCAGATGAGCGTGAATGGCAAACGTGAGGGCATAGGCCTCGTCGACCTGTTCGAACTCGCTGACAGATTCCAGGTCCCGGGCTATCGAGGCGTGGCAGCAGAGGTCAGCGAAGCAGTGAGTAGATGGCCCGATTTCGCCACGCAAGCTGGTGTGGACGGCACCACTATTCTGGCGATCGCAGATGACCTCGCTGCGGTAGCGCTGCCGAATTATCGGTCGGCGGGCACTCCGAGAGTTGCAACTAGTCGGCGCAACTCTTTTCGTTAGCCCGTGGCTTTGTCGACGAGTTGCTTAATGCGTTGGTGGGAGAGTCCGAGGATTTCGCCGGTCTCGCGCATGGTCAGCTTGGCGGCGATCAGATCGGCGGCAACTTGGGCACGTTTGCTTGATGCGAGGGCCCGGGCTTCCGACTCTTCGCGATCAGCCTCGGCGTACTGGTCAACAACTGCCTGCAACTCGTCGGGGAGAGTAACGGTGATATCGATGGCGACGTCTGCGATGGCGACGTCGAGTAACAATGCGATGAGGTCTTGGGCGGTCGATTCGACGTCGTTGAGGCGGCGGGCTTGGCTGTAAGCGGCTTCGCCGGGTGGTAGTCCGTCGGTGACGGTGATCTCCCACCAGTCACCGGCTCGTTCGGCGGTGACTGCGTAGGTCTTGCTCACTTCTCCTCCTCGGTTTCGAGGGCGTCCAGAATGGTCTGTAGTTGCTTGATGATCGCTTTGGCAGTGCCTTCTGCGATTTCACGGTGACGAGGGATCATTACGTTCTTGCCTGCACAGCTCCACTTCTCATGATTTCCGCTCGTCTTCAGCAGTATGAGTGTCTGTGCTTTGGCGGTGGCCATCTTGGTGAGTGTCCTGAGTAGGTCCCTCCTCTTCATAGTATCAGTCTAGTATGACCTAGACAAGTCTGTCTAACTTAAACTAGACAGATCAAGAATGGGCCGAAGATTCTCAGCAGCCTCAACATGGTGTAGCAAAGCGACAGCGTCCGACTTGTTCGGCTTGCCGCCGAAATGGTGACGGCGGGTGTGTCCGGCTATCTCTTGGCGCTGCGTATCTCGACGGTTGGTACGGAGTGGGGGCGGAGATCTCCAAGCGAGTCTGGTTGCGGGCGGCCTACTGGCGAGACATTGCAATGCGGTAGCGCTCGTCGGCTGTGACCATGTGATCGAAGTCTTCGGCGGCGTCGCCGAGGTCGATCTGGACCCATTTCACCTCACCGGTGAAGGTGGAGGTGGATTTGTCCAGGTCGTCGGTGACTCCCGTTGCTGCATCTGTGCCGCCCTTTCCGACGCCGTCACCGTCGTAGTCGAATTTCATCCGCACCTGACGTTCACCCTCTGCAACTGCTTCGTCGCCGGAGACCTTGAACTTCTGTAGTCCGAAGAGGTTGTAGCAGTACGCGGGGCGGCCATCAGTGGTGAGGTACACAGTCCAACCGCCGAACTTGCCACCCTGCGCGATAAGCGTGCCTGAGTCGCCGTCTTCGCCGACGACAATTTGGCAGCTCACCGCGTGTGACTTGTTCTTGACGCTGACGACGCTGCTTTCGCTGAGGCGGCTCATGCCGCCATAGAGCAGCTGGGTGCGACCTTTGATGAGCTGCGGCCGTCCGGCGCGGTCCGGATCGAAGCGTTCGGCGCGCCGATCGTCGAGCGGCAGGGCGTTGTGCCTGGCAGCTTCAGTGAGGAACATCTCAAGATATTGCGTCTCGTGGACTTCGGGTGCGTCAGCGTTGTCGATGGTGCCGTTGCGAGTGCCGCCCCAGTGTGATGCGACCTGCTTGGCTACCCGGAACCGGCCAAGAGGGCGGCTTCGAGTTCTTCGATACGGGCTTGCAGGGGGGCGATGAGGTCGATGACCTGGTCCTCGGCGTATCTGGGTGTGATGTATTTCGGGCAGTTCCAGTCGGCAGCGAGGACGTCGATCGTGATGGCCCCGTCGGTGCGGAGATCCTCGGCCCCGAGTGAGCGCAGCAGCTCGTCGGATGGACTGGCGTGGTAGGTGGCCTGTCCGTAGATCTTGAGGCGGGTGCGTGAGGGATAGTCCACGAAGATGGCGGCGACTCGTCCGTTGTTCGTGATGTTGCCGGTGCCGACGTACTGACGGTTGCCGCGCCGTTCCGCCCAGCCGATCGTGTGGTCGTCGACGACCTTCACGAAGCCGGCGTCGCCGCCACGGTGCTGCACGTAAGGCCAGCCGGTTTCGCTGACAGACGCGAGGTAGAAGCTGTCTCGCGTGGTGATGAGTTCGATCGTGGACTGGTCGAGGCTGGTTCCTTCAAGGAGGCCGTTGTCGGCGGCCTTGGCGTACATCTCGCGGGAACCCTTTTGGGTTTGTAGGTCGAGGGTCGTGGGTGTGAAGGCGATGTCGTAGTAGCTGGTCA
>CAYUOD010000093.1:0-7898 GCA_964446225.1 uncultured Acidimicrobiales bacterium
AGAACACGAGTCAGTTGACGCTTATATTCCTGGTCCTCTGCGGTATCGTCCAGCAACTGAACGCAGCTCGCCGCGGCGTCGCCAGCGAGTTCTGCCGCACTATCCAGCGAAGCGCCAACTGCACCTCGCAGCTCTTCTTCAGCCAGAACAATCCGTCCAGGTACCGGAGCGACCGCACCAACTGCGATGCGCGCCTCAACGACTTCGTCGGACTCAACCAGCACGGACACCGTGACCGTGATCGCTGGCCTTTCCTGGAACTTCATCCTTTGGTGGACAATTACCTCGCCAGCTCTCGTGACGGGAACTAGCACCGCCTCAATGAGCTCATCTTCGGCGAGCGTGGTCTGGTAGGCACCGGCCCCAAGGTCGGCAATAGGCATCGTGCGCTGCAGCCCGTCGGCCCCCCTAATCTCAAGACTTGCGCCCACAGCCGTGAAGAATGTCGCCGGGTCAGAGGCTGGGTCAGCAAACGCCAGATTGCCGCCGAGAGTACCGACAGAACGCACACGCACGTTGGCGATTCCGCGGATCATTGAACTCAGCGCTGGCACCCTGTCTCGCACCAACGGATGCCGCTCGATCTCGCTGTGTGTTGCAGTCGCGCCAATTCTTATCGCGCCTGCTACAGCAGAAATCGAACTAAGGCCGGCCAACCCTTTCACATCAATGAGATCTGATAGGTCGGTGAGGCCCATCTTCATGACGAGCAACAACTCCGTTCCGCCGCAGTAGAACGCGGCATCGTCGCCGAGTTGTGCGCGCAGCTCGACCGCCTCGCCAAGCGAGGTCGGTCTATGCATGCGGAACGGAGGAAGCTTCATTATGAGCTGGAACTCGCTACATTGTCGGGCGCCTCTAGCACCTTGCGCACAGCAATCAGCTTGGCTGCTCGCTGAGCACCCTTAGCTGCCACTTCTTCGGCGGTGTAATCGTAGATTCCGCCGAGAGTCTTGAGACCCAGGCGGCCCGCCTCGACACGCTCTGTGATGAACGACGAGACCTCGCTGGCCGTCGAAAGGTCCTGATTCAAGTAAGAGCCGACATGGTTGTAGATATCCAGTCCGGCCATGTCAATGAGCTCAAGTGGCCCGATGACTGCGAGCTTGTAGCCAATGCCCCACTTCACGGCGGTGTCCATGTCGCTGTGACTAATGATCCCTCTCTCAACCAGCTCAAGGCACTCGCGCAAGATGGCGTAGAGAATGCGATTCTCGACAAACCCCGGAACCTCTTTCTCAACGACTGCCTCGTAGCCGAACGACTGCGAGAACTCGATGAGCCTTTCGGTCACATCCGCAGCTGTCTGCTCACCAGGGATGATCTCGATAAGAGGAATAAGGTGTGGAGGATTCGACCAGTGCATACCAATCAGGCGGCTGG
Source organism: uncultured Acidimicrobiales bacterium (assembly GCA_964446225.1). Lineage (GTDB taxonomy): Bacteria > Actinomycetota > Acidimicrobiia > Acidimicrobiales > Poriferisodalaceae > CAYUOD01. The sequence goes on from CAYUOD010000093.1 coordinate 1,384, forward strand.
CGTCGGCCCCCAGGGGTTCAGCGATCTTCGTGATGGGGATGCCAGAGGTATTGGATGCCAGCACGCAGTCTGCCGGCGCTGCTTCAATAATCTCGGCAAATACAGCGTGCTTGAGTTCGATCTTCTCGGGAATGGCTTCGATGACCAGATCGGCCTCAGAAACTGCTTCCTTGAGACTCGTCGAGAAGGAAATGCTGCCTCCAGGTGCCGCGGTCGCGTCCAAGCGATCGAGCACTCCGCGAGCCATCGTGACCCCCGCAGCGGCCTTGTCCAGCGCCTCTGCACTGATGTCGTACAGGTAGACCTCGCAGCCCGCCCGTTCTAGCACAGCGCCCATTCCCGGGCCCATTGTGCCGGTGCCGATAATGGCGGTCTTCTTAAAAGCAGTCATGCTCTTGCCTTTCTCATCAGATGTGTTTGAGTTCTTGCATTCGGCGCCACACCCGTTGTGGGGTGAGCGGAAGTTTGTTCATTGGCACCCCTGCATCAGCCAGTGCGTTCACGATCGCTGCTGGGACCGCGGCAAAGGCTCCTTCACCGCATCCCTTGGCCCCAAATGGCCCAGGACCGTCGTTGTTCTCGACGATGATGCAAGTCATCTTGTCCGGCAGATCCAGCGTGGTAGGTACCCGGTAGTCCAGAAGTGTGCTGTTCAGCAGGAAACCGTCTTCTGCGAAGATCATCTCCTCAAACATGGCGTTGCCGAGGCCTTGTATGGTTGCGCCCTCGTCTTGGCGTTCGACAAGTTTGGGGTTAATGGCGGTGCCTACATCTGCCACAGTGGCCGTCTGCAGAACCCGGATGGAACCTGTTGCTGGATCAACCTCGACCTCTGCTGCAGCAATGCAGACCTCCCAGAAGACGGGACCCTCTTCGTAGGACCCACTGCCACCTTCAGGCTTGACCTCGCCGTGGCCAATCAGTTCGCCACCGACAAAGCCGAATCGTTTGGCGATGAGCTCTGCCATCGTGGCCGAGTCCGTTCCTCGCCAAATAGAACCGTCTCTGACCTCCAGCTCAGCGCTACTGCCAACGTCAAACAGCTGTTGGGCTGTCTCAAGAAGTGAGTCGAGCACCTCGCGGGCAGCTCGCTCAACGCCAAGGCCTGCGACCGTGGTCGAGCGACTCGCGCCCGTCGATCTGTCATAGGGCGTAAAGCGCGTATCGGCACCATCCACCCGAATAGCGGAGTAGGGCACCGAAAGCACCTCGGCGACTATCTGGGCCATTACCGTACGCGTGCCCTGACCCATTTCGGTGCTGCCGACAAGAACCGAGACGCGGCCTGAGGCATCCATCTTGACCGTAGCCATGGACACGGGATGAGCACCGGCGGCGAGAAGCCCCACTGATACACCCATACCTCGACCGGCAATACGTTCGCGACCCCAACCTATGGCTTCTGCGGCCTTTTCCACGTCACCAATAAGGTCAGCATCGAGCGGCTTGCCTTTGGCTCTGACCTCATCGTCGCGATGCAGCAGGTTGAGTCGTCGCATCTCAAGAGGATCGATATTTGCAGCTCTGGCGACCTCGTCTATTTGCGACTCACCAATCCACTGCAGATGGGTGGCGCCGAATGCTCTGTACGAGCCTGACGGTCCCGTGTTGGTGTACACACAGTCAGCGTCAACCTTGAACGCTGGCCACTTGTAAGGACCAGGGGCCGCATCGCCAGCGGTCGCGGTAACACGCGGACCGTTATCTGCATAAGCCCCAGTATCCAAAGAGAGGCTCACCACTCGGCCGAGCAGACGGCCATCAGCGGCGGCAAACGTGCGCATCCGGCACTGCATGTTGTGGCGCCGAGTTGTGACCATCGACTCATCGACGCGGTTCACGATCTTGACTGGACGCTCGGCCTTGCGCGCCAGCGCAACGGCTATTGGCTCCATCTTGGTGTAGGACTTACTGCCAAAGCCTCCGCCGAGGAATGGGACGGTGATACGCACCCGATCCAGCGGCAGATCAAACAGCATCGCGATCTCCGACTGCACCAGGAACGGATGCTGGCAATTCGCCCAGAGCCTGATCTCCTCGCCACTATGTTCGGCGATGACCGCATGCGTTTCCATGGAGTACTGGTAGATGGCGGGAAAGGAGTACTCACGATCAATGACAATGACCGCCTCAGCTGAGGCCTGGTCGATGTCACCGCGATCAATGCCGTACTGGTAACAGACATTTCCTTGTCGGTCGGGCAGATCGCCGAGCCCATGAGCGGCACCTGGGCGGGTCTTGGCTTCATGAATCAGTGGCGCATCGGTCGCCAGAGCCGCGTCGAGACTGGCTGCTATTGGGAGCTCGTCGTACTCAACGTCAATGTGCATCACCGCCGCCTCGGCCTGGGCGGCGGTCTCCGCTGCTATCGCTGCGACCGGTTCTCCGACGAAGCGCACCTTGTCCAGCGCGACGATGGGTCGATCACGAATCGCGTGACCGTAGTAAGCGTCAAGATCGTCAAGATCATCGCCCGTGAGGATCGCGACAACTCCGGGCATGTTCTCAGCCTGGCTGACGTCAATGCTCACAATGCGGGCATGGGCGAACGGACTTCTGAGCAAGCTTCCGTGCAGCATGCCGGGAACTACCTGGTCCCCCACGAACTGAGCCTGGCCACTGAGCTTGGCCTTGGTATCGAGCCGCGCCACGCTGTGACCTACCGACGACCGCACGCCGCTTCGATCGCGCAAGTGAGCCGACGGAATTGCCGTCATGGCATCAGCTCCGCTGCCGCGGCCAGTATTGACTGGTAGCCCGTGCACCGGCAAAGGTTGCCGCTCAGTTCTTCGCGCAGGTCAGCTGGCTCTTCTCGGTTCTCACTCACGAGAGCTTGCAGCGTCAGCAACAATCCCGGAGTACAGAATCCACACTGAACCGCCGCGTGACGAGAGAATGACTCCTCGGCCCGGGCGTAAAACTCGGTCTCTGAGAGACCCTCGATCGTGAGCACTTCTGCGCCGTGAGCCTCGCTTGCCAGCGTCATGCAGGAACTCACGGGCTTACCGTTCAAGAGCACGGTGCAGGCGCCACACACCTCTACTTCGCATGACTGCTTTGTTCCCGTAAGTCCAAGCCGGTCGCGCAACACATCCAGCAGGAGTTCGTTTTCTTCGACCTCAAGGTGAAGCGCTCGACCGTTCAGGCTGGTCTCAAGTTCCACCGCCGGCCTCCCCCGGTTCACGGGGGCGTGAGGGCGACGCGAACATGCCGACCTGACGCATCCACCAAGACCAGTATTCGTCTAGGAATCTATCCTGGTACTTCCGTGGATAGATCGCTCTCACTTCCTCTTCTGGCAGAGGATCTAGCGCACCAAGTCCAGTGGCAATCACTTGCAACTGAAGTGCACGTTCCATGGTCACTGCTGCCAGCACCGCATATCGAATGTCTTCGCCCACGAATACAGCCCCGTGATTCTTCAGCAGTGTCGCTCGACGCTGGCCAAGCGAGGCTGCTACAGCTTTACCCTGCTGTTTAGTAACAATCAATTCTGCAGAGTCCTGGTAAACACCAACACCATCTTGGAACAAAACCGAGTCGTGGGTCAAGAACTCCAGTTTCGCCTGCGTCGCACTTAATGCTGTGGCGTACAGAGGATGGCCGTGAATGACCGCTCCGACATCTGGGCGGCTGCGATATATCTCCGTATGGATGACAGCTTCAAGGTGCATACCCGGAGCAGTCAGGGCATCCGCTTCATCGAGATGAACCTCGAGCACGTCGGCGCTCGTAATCTCACTCCCAGACATGCCTTTGCGCTTGATGAACATCCGATCATCGCCTTGGATGCGCACGCTCACGTGGCCCAAAGTGAGGTCCTCGCCAAGCGAGCCCACAACCCGCGAGGCCACAACCACCTGTGCCACAGCCTCAGCCGCAGTAGTAGCGAGTCGTCCGGTAACTAGCGTGGCGTCATCCATTGTCTCTATCCACCAGCCCCAGATGTACGAGACGGTGCATGTTCAGTGGGCGGGTAATCAGAGCTGGTGAAGGCGAAGACCATGACCAGATCCACAGACCCTGTGTTGGCGACGGTGTGCCACACCTCGGGGGCAATGAACGCCGCGCTGCCTTCGGTAATCGGAACCACACCGTCGCTCAGACGAAGTTCGCCCGAGCCAGAGACCACATAGGCAAGCTCTTCGACCTCGTGGGAAAGGTCATCGGTGGCCATGCCCGGGGTAAACACCGAATACCCCATGCACGAATGGTTCTCACCAACTGTGCTGGATGAAATCAGCACTCGGCTCCAGCTGTCTTTGGGTAGGGGCACTGGCTCAACATCGCCAAGTGCCACGACTTGAACGCCAATCACAGCTGCCACTCCCCGTCCTTGAGGATGAACACGCCAGATTCGAGAATCTCAAGAGTGGCGTTGTGTACGACCCCGTCAAGATGGAGTCGGCTCACGTTTTGGCCACCCGGGTAACAGTTCTCATTGTCACCTAAGGCGAAATGCACCGTACCCTTGCGGCCCTTCTCCGAAGGGGATCCGTAGGGGGCGAAATCGCTGGTCCCAAAGGCGAACTCGCCCACAATGTCGGCACCTTCAACCCCTCTCACGGTGTCACGCAGTTTCGTTGCCTCCGCGCCACCTTCGATGGCCTGATACCGACCCTCTTCGACGTGCCAGGTAATGGGTGTCTCAACGTTGGTTGGCACTCCGATGCCGAGCATGTTGCCATCCACGACGATTTTGCCCTCTGTCTTGTGCTCAACCGCGGCGTAGGCCACTTCGCCCCAAAGCGGCACGGGGCCCATCATGGCGCCACGTTCCTTGCGAGGAATGACTTCAAGCGCAGGTCGATCTTCAATACTCACAATCACGTCAGTCCCGCCGGGGGCAGTTACTCTGACCTGCCTGGCGCCTTCGAGTTTGGCGATGGCATTTCGTGCGTTGACGATGGTGGCTTCGATGTCTGAGACCGAAATTGTCCAGTTGCCGAAGCCTTCCTCCACCGAACCAATACGGGCATTGGCCAAACAAGAGAGCTTTACCGCACTGACGTGAGCGAAGCGGTTAGCCCATTCCAGGTTTGTCATGATGATGATCTCGTCGGAACTGATCATCGCCTGGTGCAGGTTACGCGGAGGCTTCATTGGAAAATGCGTGTCCTGCATGGCCCGGCGAACTTGCGTGTCATTGTTCATGACAATTGGCCAGCCACCACGTTCAGAGACGACGGTGGCGACCATCTCTGCTTCCTCGCTTCGACGGTTGTCAGTGATGATGGTTACGACATCGTCCTCCTCCACCGAAAAACAGGTGTCTACGACGAGCTCTGCTGCTGATCGCAGCTGAGCTTCGGTTCTCTTGGTTTCAGTCTCTTCGTCAGCCACAGCGGCCTCCCTACAGAATTTCAGTTGTTGGCGAAATGGGGCAAAACTTCTTTGGCGAACCGCTCAACCTGACCAAACTGGTCGAGGTCGCCGAAGCGACAGATGAAATGGGTCACCCCGCTGTCGCGGAATTTTTCAAGCCAGGCAATAATGTCGTCCGGGGTTCCTACAGGTCCCCAGTTGGACAGATCCATCTGCTGGCTCAGCTCTGGGTAGTACTGCGAGATGTAGCTCCCGAATGCAGCGCTTGCCTGCTCCTGTGAATCACCGATATTCATCGTCACCTGATAAGAAATCGCATGCTTTGAAATGTCTACGTCGGCGCTGTCAGCAGCACGCCGTAGATAGCCGAGTTGTTCCACAACCTCTTCGGGGTGCTGGGCCCGACAACAAGTCATCCAGCCATCTCCCATCTCGACGATGCGGCGGCATGAACGCTCAAGGCGTCGCTGCGCAACATCGCTTTCGAGATCGCCGGTAAGGCGAATGTTGGACACGACCCAGATCGGCGGTGGCGATTGGGTCGGCATCAGCGGGCCCATCTCGGTGCCGGAATAGAAGGCAACATCGTCGTACTGGAAGTGATCGCCCTGAAAGCTGGTCTTGCCGTCGGTCCAGAGTTGGCGAATGACCTGCAGCCCTTCCTCAAAAATGCTCGCACGCTTCTTGAACTCCAAGCCAAGCGCCGCGAACTCTCGACGCACGCCCTGCTCTGGGTTGCCCATGCAAGCGCCGAGAATGGTACGCCCCTCGGACAGCTGATCCAGCGTCGCCCACTCAAGAGCAAGATAGAGAGGGTCCCGAGTCGAAGTCACCAAACAGGCCGTGCCGAGCTTTACGCGCTGCGTTCTCTGGGAGATCGCTGATAGAAGATTGATCGCCTCATAGCGCGGCTTGGAGAACAGGCTGTCGCCAACCCACACAGAATCGAATCCGTATTCTTCGACCATTTCGCTGAGATCAAGCAGATCGCTGAGCGAATACTGCGGTGCGATGAGCGGCTCTCGATTGTTGAGATTCACACCAAAGTGCATGAATGGACTCCTCCACTGCCAACAAATGAACTCTGCCCCGGCGGGACGAAGGATCACATCTGCGCAACGGATATGAGTATTTCAGTTCTCCTGTTGACTGTCAACAGCAGACACAATGACTGTTGACAGTCGTCAGCA
>CAYUOD010000094.1:0-7880 GCA_964446225.1 uncultured Acidimicrobiales bacterium
CATCATTGGTAGTACGCAGTGTTCAGCGTTTCGGTCGCGGAATCTGAGCTGCGGACCAGGCAGCGGGGGAGCTTTCCCGCAGCCTGGCCGATCGTCGCTCTGTTCGCGTTTGCACCGATCTGGTGGGTGCTGGGCCTCGGCAACCTCATCTACGTCGTGTTCGGTGCCGTCATGGCAGCCTCACTCGCTGCCAGTCAAGAGGTTCGGGTGCCCCGAGGTCTGGGGATCTGGTTTCTCTTCCTGGGTTGGGTGCTCGCCTCGGCGACGCAACTCGACCGTTTCACCCGGGTGCTGGCCTTCACTCACAGGTTCAGCATCTACTTCACGGCAACTGTGCTCTTGTTGTTCATTTACAACGCAAAGAAATCGCAGGTTTCCACGGCAACCGTCGCCCGGGTGATCACGATTTTCTGGTTGTTCGTGGTTTTCGGCGGCGTGATTGCCATGATCTGGCCGTACGGAGGATTTCCTACGATTACGCAGAGTCTCTTGCCGAAGAGCCTTGCGAGCAACAACTTCATGGTGGACCTGGTTCATCCACGGTTCTCTCAGGTTCAGGACTTCTTGGGCTCTGCTTCTCCCCGGCCCGCGGCTCCATTCGTCTACACAAACCAGTGGGGAGCCAATCTCACGGTTCTTGTCCCGTTTGTGCTCGGCAGTTGGCGCTATCTGAGTCCCGGATTGAAGCGTGCCGCAGTCGTGGGCGCTGCCCTGTCGGTTGTGCCGATGGTGTACTCGGTGAACCGGGGCATGTGGCTCACGCTGGTAGTGAGCGCGCTCTATGGCGTGGCTCTGTTGGCGCTGCGGGGTCACGTCAAGCCAATGCTGCGTCTTGGACTGGTGACCTTCGCGCTCGTTGCCCTCGTGTTGGTCACGCCAATGCGGGGCGTAGTGCAGGCAAGGCTTGACAGTCCTCACAGCAATAGTGCCCGCCTTGGGTTGTACGCCCAGGTCCAGGACCAGATTCAGGAATCGCCGTTATTGGGGTTCGGCTCGCCGCGGTCCAATGAAGAGAATCCGTTGCAACCACCCGTAGGTTCTCACGGTCAGTTCTGGGCGGTGCTGTTCAGCCATGGAATCCCAGGCTTGGCGCTATATGTAGCCGCGATGATCAGCCTGAGCCTGAAGACGATGCGACCAAAGAGCACGTCCGATGTCTGGTTTCACGTGGCGATTGCGAGCACCCTCGCGAGCATGTGGTTCTACGAGTTGTTTAGCGCGGCGCTGCTTGTGGTGTTTGTTGCTGCAGGCATTCTGCTGAGGGATCGAGACGAAGTGATGGTTGAGGTATGAGTACGCCCGGATCAGTTGAGTGGCTCGTGGAGATCCTCAGAGGCACAGGTGACGCCACAGAGACCTACGCGGTCCTTCCTTCGGGGCGCTCGCCCCGATTGATCATTTCGGTCGATCATCCCAAGGCGATTGTCCCTGGGGTGTCTGGTGCGTCTTTTCTGTCGGGTGACCTCGGTCGCGTGCTGCGACCGCTGCTCGCGGCGAGCACACGCGTGGGTCTTGACAGAATTCTTGGCAAGCGGATCGCGGTGCCTGGTACTGACTCCCTGAGTTCGACTATCGCAGAGTGTCTCGGCGAAGAGTCGGTGTCGTTGGCGATCGTGGCTGGTCCGGTTCGTCCGAACCAGAAGCCGGTTGCCCGAGTCCTCAATACTCGGGGCGAGACTCTCGCGTTCGCGAAGATCGGCTGGAACGAGTACACCAACGACCTCGTGCGCCATGAAGCAGATGCGCTGAGCGAAATCGTGGCGCCCGCTGGAGTGCAGGTCCCGGAGGTCATCGCTTTGTTGTCTCACGGCTCTTGCAACGTGCTTGTGGTGTCAGCAATCCAACTCGAAGGGGCCCGGCCTCCTGCGGTGGCACCGGATCGTCTCCTTGAGCGCATCGTGGCTGAGCATCCGGTCACCGCGGTGGACTTTGTGACTTCAGCCTGGTGGCGGTCGGCACTTGTGGGCGCCGCGAGTATCGAACTGGCACCCGAGGTATCGGAATGGATTGAGCAGTTTCCGGACTCAGTACAGTCTTCGATGCTTGTCGCGAGGTGCCACGGCGACTGGGCTCCGTGGAATCTGTTGGAGTCACCTCATGGCTGGGGAGTGCTGGACTGGGAACGTAGCCGACCCGACGCTCCGCTTGGCATAGACCTTGCCCATCAGGCGATGCAGACAGGACTCGCCCGGGGCGGATCTGTAGCCGAGGCAACTGCTCAGGCTGTCGCAACCATTGAACACACGAGCTTCCATGACCCAATGCTCGTGCTTGCACCAGCCCGGGAGCTAGTGGCGATGTACCTGCTCGAATTCTGGCTGCGTCTCGGGTTGAGCGGCCGCGCTGAATTTGCCGGTCGAATGTCCGAGCTGGTGGCGAGCGGTGCAGGTCTGCTCCGTGCGAACAAAGAAGATCTGGAGGTCACAACGTCGTGAGAGTTCGCCATCTCTTTCGTCGGGGCACACTCGGCGGAGGATCGCTTCGTCCGTTGAGTCGCCTCGTCAAGTCTGTGCTGGCTTTGCCGGCTCGAATGACTTCGGCCCAGCGCGTCGTGCCGAATACGTTCATTATCGGTACGCAGCGAGGCGGAACGACAAGCATCTACCGTTACCTCCTTGAGCACCCGGCAGTGCGAGGTCCACGCCTCATGAAGGGTGTGCACTACTTCGACACGGGCATGGAGCACGGCGAGAACTGGTACCGCTCCCATTTTCCGCTCCGCCTAACGATCAGGCTGCTCGGGAAGCGCGCCGACTGTACACCTCGAGTTGTTGAGGCCTGCCCGTACTACCTGTTTCATCCCGGCGTACCTCAGCGGGTGCACGACGTGGCACCCGACGCGAAGTTCATCGTGATCCTGCGGGACCCGGTGGACCGAGCCATCTCCCATCATGCGCATGAGGTCGCACGCGACTTTGAGTCTCATGACTTGAAGGAGGCTGTGGCGCTCGAAGCAGAACGCACGGGTGATCTTGGCGAGCATCTGCGGGTGGATCCGAATCTGGTGAGCTTTCATCATCAGCATCACACCTACCTCGATCGTGGGCTCTACGCAGAGCAGCTTGAGCGCTGGTTGGAACTGTTTGACCGCGAGCAGTTCCTGATTCTGTTCACCCATGAACTCGCCTCCGATGCAGCGCTGCAGATGACGCGCGTCCTCGATTTCCTTGATCTCCCTGACCAGGCTGCCGGCGAGTTTCCGGTGTTCAACGCTCGCTCCCCAAAGGCGGTCGACCCCGATGTGCGCCGTTCGCTTGAGCAGGCGTTCCAGACCCCAAATGAGCGGCTCGGCGAGCTGCTCGGTCTGTCGCAGCCTCCGTGGTAACAACCAGAGAGCAGGCTGCTCTCAGCAAGCTCGCCCGCGGCGGAGTCCTGAACTTCGCGGGTTCGGTCCTGAACGGCACGATCGCGTTCGCGTTGGTGCTCCTCGTCACGAAGGGCTTCGATATTGGGATTGGTGGCGTCATCATCCAGAGCGTCGCAGTCTTCAACATCGTTGTTGTGGGTTCGACGCTTGGCGCGGGCATTGCGCTCGTGCAGCAGATCACGCTTGCTCAAGAGCAGGGCAAAGATCGCAACATTCCGCTGCTGGCAGTCACCGCCCTGCTCGGCTCCCTTATTGCCAGTTTGATCGTCGCGGTCACATTGCTGCTCGCGAGTGGTTCCATTGCTTCGTTTTTGGCACAACCTGAGGCAGCCGATCTGCTGGCGCAGAATCTGCGTACGATGGCGCCTTTCGTGCCGTTCGGGGTGCTCTCGCTGACAGCCCTTGGTGGAACCGAAGCCTTCGCGGACATGAAGCCGACCGTGCTGGTTGAACGCCTTCTGCGTCCCGGCGCGCAACTGCTGCTGTTCACAACAGCAGTGGCTCTAGGCGTGTCGATGCGCCTCGCCATCTATGCCTGGATGGCGCCATACGTGTTGTCTGGAGTCGCTGCGATCTGGTTCATGACCCGGCGAATCGCCCTCGCGCGGGCCCGCGAGGTACCGCTCAAAGAACGCTCGGAAGTCGTACGCAGGTACTGGCGGTTCGCCGTGCCTTGTGCCTTCACGAGGCTGCTGCAGGTCTCGTTGCGCTGGTTGGATGTTGTTCTCGTGGCTGCTCTGCTGGGAGCGTCTGAGGCTCTCATCTATGCGGCCGCCACCCGTTTGTTGTTGGCGGGACAGTTCTTCAGCCAGTCCGTCGTGCAGATTTCACGGCCCCTGATCGCCAGTGCATTCTCCGCAGGGCGACCAGGTGAGGCGAGGACGGTGTACTCCACAGCCACAGGCTGGCTGTCTCTTGCAATGTGGCCGGTATACGTCGTGCTGGCGCTGGTGAGCGGCCCGATTCTCATCTTCCTGGATGCAAGTTATGCAGACGCCGCGGTCGCGTTGTCGATTCTTGCGCTCGCCATGCTCTTGTCTGCCGGGGTTGGACCTGCTGAGGTCATGCTGGTGATGAGCGGGCGGCAGGGTCAGTTTCTGACGAACAACGTTCTGGCCCTGGGACTGAATGTGACGCTCAATATTCTCCTGATCCCGGTTCTTGGTCTGGAGGGGGCTGCCGTCGCCTGGGTTGCTGCACTTATGGCTACGAATGCTCTGCCGGCCTTTCAGGTGTGGCGCAGGACGGGCATCCATCCGTTTTCGTTCGCTCAGCTCAAGGTGGGCCTGGGAGTCGTGGTGCTCGTAGCTGCCCCGCTTGGACTGGCTCGGCTGGTCGGGGTGGACTCGCTTGCCCCACTGCTGCTCATTGCTGTGGCCGGAGGAGTACTCCTGTTGGCGTTCACTTGGCGTGAGCGTGACGCCCTGCATCTGGAAACGTTGCTGAGTGGTGTGCGTGGAGGCGGTTCCCGTTCTCGGCGAGACGTAGCCTGATCACACATTCAGGCTACGTCCCACCGAGGAATCTCACCTAGACGCAGTCAGGGGTCAGCGTCCAGGCGAGCGTGCTTGAGAGAAGATCAACGGCCTCATCGGTAAGGGCCTGCTTCTTGTGTATTGGGAACGCGGCCCGGCAGCTTGCCGCGGGTGCCCCTTGTGCGTCGATGCTGCCCCGGGCGAGCAACCAAAGTGTTGTTCTCCCGGCACTGCGTGCCACGACCGTGGCTTCAGCGGGTTGGTTTCCCCAGCCGACGCGCTGTGGGGCCTCGAAGATGCTCAGAGTGCCAGTGAACGACTCACTTACGAAGTGTTCTGCTGTTATCGCAACCGTCTGCGTCTTGGGCGTCAGGCCAAAATCGGTGCCCGCGGTTGATCCACTGAGTCCGAGATCATCGGCGAGCCATGGCTTGCCGCTGACTACAGGCGTGGTGCTTTGCGCGAGCAGCGCCAGCTTCGAGGACTTCACGCTGGCTGCGACCAGGATGACATCGCTCGTGGTTGCGTTGGTGAGGACGTCATCGTCGATGCTGCTCACCGTCCATCCACGGGCGCTGAGTTTGGCGATCATTGCGGCCTCGGTGCTGCTCGGTATTGCTGCGCCGGTTACGACGAGGACCTCGGGCGTGGCTTCGTCGCAACCGGCGCCAACCCATTGCAGGAGCTCGCCAAAGAATCTGCTGCCCGCTTGAGACAGCGCCACGTTCTGGTCGACAGCCGCTGGTACGAAGACGCGGCAGTCAGGGGCGGGCAAGTTGGTGGCGAGGGTGGCTCCAGTTGAGATGGAGAATCCGATGGTGGACTCGTTTGCTGTCAGAAGTGCCAGGGCTGAGGCTGCGGGCTGGCCCCAGCCCTGACGTTGGATCTCGGAGTACAGCTCGATGGCTGTGCTTCCGAGAGTCGAGCTGATGGGGTGGAGCTTGGGGCTGGTGCCACCGCTTGCTGTTCCCTGCATCTGTGACCCGGCCACGATGAGTCCGAGAAGCTCGGCGCTGTTCGCGCCGGTGGTGATGACGGGCACAGCGACTGTCGAGAGAGCGGCGACCGCCTGACTGTTCGGATCGATTGATCCGATGATGTACAGACCGTCGAGTGTGGCGTTGATGCGTTGTCCAAACGCTGCATCGAATCCTGCAGCGGTTGCGGCTTCGAGTAGAGCTGCGTCGGCCGAAGTCGGCTGATCAGCGGTGAGGACCCGTACATCGACTGGTCGTTCCCATTCCATGACTGCGTCAAACATCGGGTTCGTGGCGAGTGCCTGGTGGGCGGCAAGAACCGACGGAGTGGCGTCCACGCGCCAGTCGCAGCCTCTGCCACCGGGATCAATCGCATCGAAGTTCACCACTGCCGCGATGTTGGGATTGTCGGTGAGCAGGTCGGTGAAGCTGTCGACGAAGGCCACAGCTCCGGTCTCGCTGTTGGCGTCGGCGCCCCATTCAGCAATCATCAGCGGCTTGGCTCGGTTGTTGGCCCAAGCCAGAAAGTCTCCGAAGACCGAGGCGGCGGGGCGCGCCGCGGCGCCGGTGCATCCGAAGTAGTACCCGTCGGCGGCGATCCAGTCGACTGCTGCGTCGCCGGGGTAGAAGTCGATGGCGCTGCGTGTAGAGAAGTTCCATGCGGTCGGTGACCAGACCCAGATGGCGTTATCTGCGCCTTCTTCAGTGAAGATCGCACGCACGTAGTTCCATACGTCGATGTAGCGCTGGGGGTCGTCGTGGTAGCCCCATTTTGCGCCCTTGGATGCATCCATCTCCCAGAAGAACCTGAGGAAGAAATCCTCGCCTAGCGACTTGGCGTCCTGAGCTCTGAGGCGGATGAGCTCGTCCTTGGCTCCAGAAAGGATGTCGTCAGCGTAGGTGCCATTCCAGGAGACCATCGGAATCCGACCCTCGGCCTGGTGCCAGCGGAGGCGGCTCATCTTCCAGGGCTTGTTGAACGAGAAGAACTCGTTGGCGATGCGGCTTTCCCTGCCGAGGAGATCGTCGTGTTCCTGGAAGCTCTGGCGGCGTTCGGCGTCGGTCCAGTTGTCGCGTGGCATGACGTAGGCACCCCAGAGCACGCCAGAGTCCGGTACGAGTGGGCCGGTCGCTGTGCGATCCGTCTGGGCGCTGGCGGTGTCAGCGGGAATGACAGTGAGTGTTGCGGCGAGGGTCAGAGCTACAAGGAAAAATATTGAAACGCGACTCAGTGAGGTATCCATCCTGAAAGCAACTTCGGTCAGCTTTGGCTGCGGCTTTAGTTGCAGTTGTGTTACGGAACTGTGGGACTTGCTCACATCGGCCCTGTGGTTACCGATGAGAGCTGGTCGCCTCGAAATCCGTCTTCGGCACGGGACGGAAATGGCGCCGCGGGTCATCAGGTATCGTGAGTTGTAGTGGTCAAACGTGAGGAGTCAGCCGTGAAAGATCCAGTTCGTGTTGCAGTAACCGGTGGTGCTGGCCAGATCGGCTACAGCCTGCTTTTCCGGATCGCCAGTGGATCAATGCTCGGGCCGGACCAGCCCGTCATCCTGCAGATTCTTGAGATCCCGCCAGCACTCAACGCGCTCGCCGGCGTGGGGATGGAACTGGACGATTGTGCGTTCCCTCTGCTCAGCGGCATCGTGCAGACCAGTGACGCAAACGAGGCGTTCGACGGTGCCGACTATGCCCTTCTCGTTGGCTCGCGGCCGCGCACCAAGGATATGGAGCGCAAGGATCTGCTCGAAGCGAACGGTGCGATCTTCACCGGTCAGGGTCGTGCGCTGAGCGAGAGCGCCAGTTCAGACGTGAAGGTTCTGGTCGTCGGTAATCCGGCGAACACGAATGCTCTCATCGCCATGAACAACGCTTCTGGTCTGGACGATCGCCAGTTCACCGCGATGACCCGCCTTGACCACAACCGGGCAATGGCTCAGCTCGCCGACAAGACCAACAGCAGCGTGAACGACATAAAGAAAATGACGATCTGGGGCAACCACAGCGCCACCCAGTATCCGGATCTCTTCCACTGCGAGGTGAATGGCAAGAACGCGGCAG
>CAYUOD010000095.1:0-7846 GCA_964446225.1 uncultured Acidimicrobiales bacterium
CAACATCCTTACGCATCTCGACGTTGACAAGCGCTGGCTTGCCTGACGCGAGAGCCCGCTGGATGGCTGGCTGAATCTCGTCCGGCTCTGTTACGTACTCACTATGCCCGCCCAGAGCCTCAACTACAAGGTCGTAGCGGGTCGAGTTCAGTTCGGTGGCCACAAGCCGATCCGCACCGTAGAACATCGCCTGCGGGCGCATCATCTGACCCCAGGCGGCATCATTGCCGACAATCCCAACAATAGGCAGACCGAATCTGACTGCGGTATCAAACTCGAATCCGTTGAGGCCAAACGAGCCGTCGCCGTAGACGATCACCACCCGCTTCTCAGGATGAGTGAGCTGAGCAGCGAGGGCAAAAGGCATACCCACACCCAGCGTCCCGAGGGGACCGGGATCCATCCAGGTGCCGTTGCGGGGCACCCGGATGACCTTGGAAGCTTGCGCGACGATGTCTCCCCCATCGCCAATGACGATCATGTCGTCGGTGACCGCCTCAGCGATCTCCTTACACAGACGCAGCGGGTCGATGGGAACCTCAGCGCTGTCGAGCTGGGACCGCAGTGCCGCTTCGAGTTCGTCTTCCGCGGCTCGAAGTTTGAGACACCGCTCACTTTTGTCAACGGAGATACCGAGATCGGCCATGACCTCAAGCAACAGATTCAGGCTTGCCCCAATATTTCCCACGAGTCCGACGTCGGCTGCTCTGTTCTGGCCGATCAACGTCTCGTCCAAATCAAGCTGCACGATCTTCGCGTCCTCGGGGATCGACGCACCAAATTTCATGCGGAAGTCGAGCGGTGTTCCAGCGAGAACCACAAGGTCAGCCTCGGCAAGAGACTGTTTGCGAGTGCGATTGAAGAACTGTGGATGATCCCAGTCGAGCAGACCTCGCCCCATGCCATTCACATAACCCGGCATCTGGGTCGCCTCCAGAAACTCACGCAAGGCGTCCGCCCCAGCGCTCCATTTCACACCGGTGCCAGCCATGACCATGGGACTCTCCGCAGCCCCGATGAGCCGCGCGGCCTGCTCCACATTCGCTCGGGGCGCCGGCGCCATGAGGCGGTAATCCCTAAAGCGCGGGATCTGCACCGCGTCCAGATCCACTGGACCGTGCAGCACATCCATGGGAATTTCAAGAAAACTCGGTCCGGGTATGCCAGCGACCGCCGTACGGATCGCCACCTCGATGTACTCGCCGATACGAGATGTCTCATAACAGGCGTCAGCCCACTTGGAGATGGGACGCATCACCGACACATGGTCCATCTCCTGGAGGGAACCTCGCCTGAGGTTATTGAACGGCCCCTGTCCGCCAATGACCAGAATCGGCGAGTTTGCCCGCCAGGCATTCGCTACCCCGGTCACACCATCGGTGACACCGGGACCAGCGGTGAGAACTGCCACGCCCACCTTGCCCGGGTTGAGTCGGGCGTAGGCGTCAGCCGCATGAACCGCAGCCTGCTCGTGGCGCACATCTACAACCTTGATGCCCTCGTCCAGACAGCCGTCATAGATGCCCATGACGTGACCGCCCGACAACGTGAAGATTGTGTCCACACCCGCTGCCTTCAACGTGCGCGCTGCCAGCTTTCCTCCGTGAGTCATCTGCTCACTCCTCTCTCATGAGACGGTAGTACCACTCAGTGCCCGGGCGACAACTCGCTGGCATCTGACTCTTCAGATCACAGAACGGTGCGCGGCTCGACCCGGTCACCGACCTCGACACCACCAGAACCATTCTCGGGCTGCGCATAGAACGCGACGCAGCCCGTATGCAACCGGACCATGACGTGGCGGCCGCTTCGCGACACACATGCCCTGCAGGGAGCCTGACCAGCGTGGTGGACATAGGCGAGAGGATAACAATCCTCGATTAACGTCGGACGCCCGTGAAGAGCAGCACGACACGTTCATCGGGTTCTCTGTTCTTGGTCGAATCGATCCAACGCAGAAGGCCAGCCAACCCCGCAGTGCCAGTGTGATCAGCGTTAATGCCCGTGACTGTCGCAAGCTCATTGGCCAGCAGAACCTCAGTTTCTTGAGCCACGAGAGGCCAGCCTTCAGTGGCAACCGTTGCGCGCAGGACCGACTGCCAGTCATAGGTCTCATCGTCCAAGATGCCCTCAGCGGCACTGGAGGGCAGCTGGGGCCAGGGCTGCATATAGTGCGACCGGGTCGTCGCGGCGTCAGAGATTCTCTCCTGGGCGGCGACAGCGTCCAGCTCGAGGGGTCCCGTGGGTTCAGGACCTTCGCCTGCGCCGAACAGCAGTCGGTATGCGTGTGAGAGGGGATGAGCGCCCTCGGCCTGAACCGCATGGAGTCGCGGCTCAACTCCGAGCACGCCTGCTTCAAAGCCTGCGGCCAACCCGTCGCTGACACCCGTGGCAAGAGCTCCCCCGCCGACCTGGACAAAGATGCGGTCCGCGCCAGCTGCACCCAACTGCTCTGCAAGCTCAAACCCGATCGTACGGCCGCCGTCCAAGGTGAGGCCATTGACCGGGCCCTGGCAGCCGAATGGGATCGAGCCATTCTTGAGAACCTCAAGAAATCGCAGATACGCAGGATCTCCAGCCTCGCCCCGTCGGCGCTCACACACGACGATCTCGGCTTCCAGGTGTGTGAGACGTTCGAGCACAGATTCCGCTGCGTTCGTCGGCACAAAAACCTGTAGGGGCTGTCCAATTGCTTTGGCCACCACCGCGGCGGCGAGGGCCGCATTCCCGCACGAGGCAATCGCGAGCTGGACCCCGTGGAGAGCCGCAGTCCCCGTCCGGTGCAATATTTCCAGGTGAAGGGCAAGTCCAAAGAGATGGCGGCCCTTGTGGGAACCAGACACGTTGTTCGTCTCATCTTTCACCAGCAGCTCGCCAGCGAATCCCTCGATGGAGTCGCCAAGTCCGTCCTCCCGTGTGAGCGGAGTAACGCGGAAGCCAGCGCCGTCGACGGCGGCCACAGCCTCGTCCAGATCCGCGACAAGCTGCACATAGTCCTGGTCAGAACGACCCAGGCGCAGAGCAACCTCGTAGCTCCACAACTGACGTCGGTAACGGATGAACGGGTTCTGCGAGTCAGCACTGGCATCTGGCCAGGCCCCACCTCCCAGCGGTGGGGCAAGCACAACATCTTCACCCTCCCGGGGAGCCGCGAGGACAGGCCCGATGAGCTGCATAGCCTCGTCGGGGCTCAGTCGCTGAGCGAATCGGCTAGCTCGCAGCGGTGCGTCCATTGAAGTCCTCGATGAGTGCGTCCCAAGGCTCAAGATATGAGCGCAGATGGGTCCAGAAGTCCTGTGATCGACGCATCTCGAAGTCCTCGAACGGCACGCCCTGCTGCTCGACCCAGGTGTAGTAGCCCAGGTTGAAGATGCGGTCACGCGCGATTGCGTCGAGTGACAACAGGTGCTCGGTGTCGACCGACTGCAGGTGCTGGCCCACGATGTTGGCAACAGTCGTCTCGTCGAACGTGGAGTAGCGCGAGGCCAACAGCTTCTCGCGTTCAGATCCGTACATCTCAGCTCCGTCAGTAGCCACCGTTACGATGACGTCCTCGCGTCCGTAGCCCTCGCGCTTGGCAAGCTGAATTGCCGCCAACAGGTTGCAGATGCTCGACAGGCCCAGATGCGAGAGCTGTTCAACCAGCGCTGCATCAACACCGAGACGATCGGTGAGGTACTGCTTGCCGATCTCTGTGTTGAAGACCAACCCCAGTCCATCGGTGGACTGGTCGGACACAGCACACGCCCAGTCACTGTTCATCACGTTGTGAATCAGCGGAATGTGCTTGTCACCGATGCCCTGAATGTTGTGTTCGCCATAACCGTTGTAGAGCATCGTCGGACACTCCAGAGCTTCAACGGCCACGATCTCGGCGCCATAGTCGTTCTTGAGCCGGTCACCCGCGGCAAGTGTGCCAGCGGATCCGGACGCAGACACAAAGGCTCTGAGACGCATCTCGGGCGTAGCAATATGTTCGAACACTCGACCAAGCGCCACACCGGTGACCGCGTAATGACCGAGATAATTGCTGTACTCGCTGAACTGGTTAAGGACGACAGTGTCTGACTCCTGGGCGAGCCGGTGACACTCGTCGTAGATCTCCTTCACATTCGACTCGGTGCCATAGGTGCGGATGATGTCATCAGGATTCTCCACCCAGTCATCAAGCCAGTCGAAGCGTTCTTGGCTCATCCCCTCGGGGAGCACTGCAACACCTCTGGAGGCCATCAATCTGGAGATTGCAATGCCTCCTCTGGCGTAGTTGCCCGTGCTCGGCCAGATGGCTCGGTTCACCACAGGATCAAACTGCCCGGTGACCACGCGCGGAGCCAGGCAGGCATATGCGGCGAGGACCTTGTGGGCGCGAATCATCGGGAAGCGATCACCCAGAGCCAACACGATTGTCGCCTCGACCCCACTGAGTTCTGGCGGGATCACGATGTGTCCGGGCACAGCCACCGAGCCGGTCCTGTCCCCATCGTTGAACCAGTGCACGCGCCAGAGGTTTCTCGTATCGGCCGCGTCTGGTCCGACGCCGGCCAACGACTCGCGAGCTTCTGCTGGAATCGTCGAAGGATCGGCCAGCTGGGCAAAAGTTGGCAGCGTGATGTTGCGTTCAGAGAAGCGGGCGACCGCATTCTTATAGGCGTTCTCATCGACGACTTCAGTCGCCAGCGCGTAGCGACTCAGGTCTCCATCGAACTGTGATGTTCCCACGGGACTCCTCATGTGGCATATTCAACAAACGGTCAAGATACAGCCATCGTACGATGGCTGCGCCCACCCATTTCACAGGAGCTCCGTGTTCGTCCGTGTACCCGCAACCTCAGCCAACCTCGGACCGGGCTTCGATGCGCTCGGACTCGCCCTCAACATCCACCTCGAACTACGCGATTCGGGTCCTCCGGCGCACCCGGACCACCCGGCGACTCAGGCGTACCGAGCATCTGGTGGCACGGGCAGCATCTCCGTGCAGACCACAATTCCTCCCGCCAGGGGCCTCGGCTTCTCAGGTGCTTGTCGGGTGGCTGGCTGCCTCGCGGCTCACCTCGAAAAAGGTCTCAATGAGACAGAAGCCAGGGCAGCAGCTCTGTTGGACGCCATCAGGCTCGAAGGGCACGCAGACAATGCGGCTCCGTCAATGCTCGGCGGCCTCGTCATCTGTACCGGTGCAGGCAATACTCACATTCCCGTAGACCTTGAGACCGTGGTACTGGTTTGGGTTCCAGAGACCAAGACCTCCACCAAGAAGTCGCGGTCCGTACTCCCAGCAGAGATCGATCGCTGCGACGCCGTGTTCAACCTGTCGCGTGCGGCCCTTCTCGTGGCTGCTCTCGCTACTGGTCGCCCGGAACTTCTCGCGACAGCCACTGAGGACCGCCTCCATCAGGAACTGAGGCTCGAGGCATCTCCTGGGAGTCGCGGTGCGCTTGAGGCAATGCGCGAAGCGGGCGCATGGGGTGCATGGCTGAGTGGGTCCGGACCGTCGGTGGCGGCGCTGGTGGATCCAACCGAGGCCAAGCGAATTACGATGGCGCTCCCGCCCGAAGGACGAGTTCTGAGCCTCTCGATCGACAATGCAGGCACCGTCATCGACATGAAGTCCTAGGCAAAGCGGCGAACGGCGAGGGCTACCGCCGCCAGACCACCAAGCAACAGGGTTACGTTCAGATAGGACCGACCTGCGCCAGCGCTCGGGCCTGCTGGGACCGGCGTCGCGACCGCTATGTCCACGCCGGATTGGACTGGGTCGGGTGTTGGGGGTCGAGGCGCCTGAGGCTGGCTCTGAGCGCCGCTCGACGGAGCTGCTCCGCTTCCGCGGATCTCGCCATCGGGCTGCTGTGTCTCAGCGTCGGGCCCCCATTCGATGCCCGAAGCAGCGGAGGCCGAAACGCCAAGCAGCAACGTGCACACAGTGAGCAATACGGCGCTGCGCCGCAGAATCCCGGTCATAACCTCTCATCGGCAAGTTCCGGCGTGTCTTGACCGGGAATCTCTAGATTCGCAGCGGGCGGGCGCTAGCCAGCAGTTGACATCTCAGAGGCCATACCTGTGAGGGTTTCGGCCTGCGAGGCTACGGCTGACGCTGCGCCCTGAATTTCGTCCGTCACTGCGACCATCGACGTCGTCGAGTCAGCCATCGTTGAGGCCATCTGCTCGGTGGTCGCGGCCTGCTCGCCAATTGCGACGAGAGATTCAACAGCCGATGATGCGCTGTCGCTCGATGCATCTACCGACTCGCTCGTGCGATCGACTGCGCCAACAACTCCTGCCACAGAACGATTCATGCCGGTAATCAGACCAGAAATGCCATCGAGTGACTCAGCGGTAGATGCGGCGAGCTCTTTAACCTCAGACGCAACGACTGCAAAACCTCGACCGGCATCGCCGGCTCGTGCTGCCTCGATCGCCGCATTCAGCGCCAGAAGGTTCGTCTGCGCTGCGATCTCCCGAATGAGTCCGACGATGTCTTCGATCTTGACGGCATCCTGGGCAAGCGTCCGTACTTCTTCGCTGACCTGCTGCAGTTCTGCCTTGGCCTCAGATATCTGACGGGCGACATCGTCTACGAGTTGTCCACCACTCGTTGCAATTTTGCCCATGGATACTGCGGTGTCCCGCACCGAAACCGCGTTCGTGGCGAGATCGTCGCACTGAACGCGCATCTCTTCGGCCGAGGCGAGCGTCTCCTCAGAAGCGGCAGCCATATCAGCACTTGCTGATTCGAGGCCATCGGCCCGTTGTGCGCGGGATTCGTTCATAGCCTCGACCCGCTCATCGCGAGCTTGCACATAGGCCTCGGTGGCCAGGGCCGAGTCGTAAGCGACAAGCGCAGCGAGCGCCGCCATGGCTTCTGTCACCAGTTCCGCTGATTCCCCGGAGGCCAGAAGGGCGCTGCCCGCCACCTTTGTGATGACACTGTACTGACCAAAGTACGAGATTGGATCGAGGTCGACACGGTCGTGGGCAATGCCGATCCGACGCCGATTCGCGATGTACCTGTCGTTGATTTCTCCACCAAACAGCGACTCAAGGTAACTCACAAGCAGAGGCCGCTGACGCTCCTCCGAGGAAAACTCCTCCAGGATCTCAGCCACATGACTCGACTTGATCTGCACATAGAACGCGTCGGACATGTCCGGGATTGCAGCCTTGAGGGTTGCCGAAAAATGTCCAAGGAGGCCAAGGGCCTCCGTGGTGATACCACAGTAAGCGAGCATTGTCGCGTCTCGAGAGTCTGATACCTCGATATTCCCTGGTGGAATGACCGGACGCGGCGTGTCTGCTGATTCATTACTCATGATGTCTCCAAAGTGACCTGGTGGTGAGTCCCTTGATTGGTCGACGTCGACGCGAATCAGTTAATCGGAGATACAGAATTGTTCTCGGTGGTACACAACGTGTCCATGAGCCAGCTGCGCACCACGATCACTCGATTGCGGTGCGCAGCGGAAGCGTCGGGCTGCGGGGACTTGAACCCCGGACCTCCGGTCCCCCAGACCGGCGCGCTACCAAGCTGCGCCACAGCCCGTAAGACGACCACCCTAGTCGCCCACCGACGCTCAGCGGCCGTGGTCTACAGGACCCAGATAATCAGTTGGAGAAAGCGCCATCCGAGGTAGACGCTCACCGCGCCAAGAAGTAGCCAGAAATGCCAGGGGACCTTTCCCTCAGGCGCTTGCTGCTCAGCAGAGGCGGACACTTTCCCTGAATCGAGATCGCCGCCGCACTTTGGACAGGCATGGTCCTCTGGCACCCGGTTGGGCATCAGGTAACTGTGACAGCTCTCGCACCAGGGCATAGTGCCCTAGACCGGTGGCACGCCGTGATGGCGTTCTGTGAA
>CAYUOD010000096.1:0-7796 GCA_964446225.1 uncultured Acidimicrobiales bacterium
GGTTTCGATCGCAACTACGGGTTCCTTGGTGGTGAGACCAATCAGTGGTACCCGGACCTGGTTCGTGACAACGCGTCAATCGATCAGCCCTACCCACCCGAGGAGGGCTACCACCTCAGTAAGGATCTCGTTGACCAGGCGATCACGATGATCGGTGACGCCAAGCAGGTGACTCCAGACAAGCCGTTCTTCCTGTACCTGACCCCCGGAGCGAATCACGCCCCGCATCACGTGGCCAAGGAGTGGGCGGACAAGTACAAGGGCGTGTTCGATGATGGGTACGAGCAGTATGCCGAGGACACGTTCCGTCGGATGAAAGACATGGGCATTGTGCCCGAGTCGACGACTCTCGCCCCTATGAACACAATGGTCGACGCAACCAACTCAGAAGGTATGCCGTGGCCGGAGACTGACCACGTACTGCCCTGGGACACTCTCGACGATGAGTCGAAGAAGTTGTTCCGGCGGATGGCCGAAGTGTTCGCTGGTTTCTCGTCCTATACCGATCACGAGATCGGTCGTCTTCTGGACTTCATCGAGGACCTTGGCGAATGGGACAACACCATCTTCATCGTGACCTCAGACAACGGGGCATCAGGAGAGGGAACGCCGGTCGGGTCAGTCAACGAGAGCCTGTTTTTCAATGGTGTTCCCGACAGCATCGAAAATAACATGCAGTACTACGATGAACTCGGCGGAATCGAAACATACAACCATTATCCGACGGGTTGGGCACAGGCATTCTGCACGCCTTACAAGATGTACAAGAGATACGTCTGGAACGGCGGCATTTCCGATCCTCTGATCATCTCGTGGCCCGACAAGATCAAGGCAAGCGGCGAGCTGCGCCATCAGTACAGCCACGTCTCAGATATCGCGCCAACTGTCTACGAGATGCTTGGCATCGAGTTTCCTGAAACAGTCAAGAACTATCCGCAGATGCCGCTCGAAGGGCAGAGCCTCGCATACACCTTTGATGATGCAGAGGCCGCGACCGTCAAGAAGACGCAGTTCTATGGCCTGCTTGGGAGCCGGGCCATCTACAAGGACGGCTGGAAGGCCAGCACGGTTCATCCCGCGACGGGCGGCTGGGACGATTTCAACAACGATAAGTGGGAGCTGTACCACGTTGATATTGATCGCAGCGAAATGCATGATCTTGCAGACAAGCATCCGGAGAAGCTCAAAGAGATGATAAATCTCTGGTTCTTTGAAGCTGGACTCTACAACGGACTTCCGATCGATGATCGGGCGCCTGCAGAGATGGTCGGAGGAACCTCGCGCCCGTCGTTGGTAGATCACAGCAGGACGCGATACGTGTATTACCCGAACACGGCGATGATCCCGGAGGGCGACATGGCCCAGATTCGGGGCAGGTCATACGAGTTCCTGGTGGCTGCCAACTTCGGCGAGTCGCCCCAGGGCGTGCTGTTTGCCAACGGCAATCGTTTCGGAGGTCACTCTCTGTACATCAAGGACGGAAAACTCAAGTATGTGAACAACTTCATTGGTCTTGAGGAGCAAATGATCGTGGCCGATGATGATCTCCCCACAGGAGATTGCACGGTGGGCGTCTCCTTTGCGGTGGAGAACGTCGACCAGGACAACATGCAGACCAACGGCACCGCCACGGTTTATATCAATGGCGAACAGGTTGTTCAGACTGCTATCAAGACCCAGCTCGGCCCCTTCTCTGTTGCTGGCGAGGGGTTCATGGTCGGGCGCTGTGCAGGTGCCCCGGTCACTCCGGACTACTTCGGCGAGCACCCGTGGGCATTCACGGGTGGGACGATTCACAAGGTGATCGTGGATGTCTCTGGTGAGAAGTACGTTGACCTGGAGATGGAGGCAATCGCGGCCATGAAGCGGGACTGATTGCGATGAGAATCGGCAGGTCGGCCGAATGACAGCAGCAGGCATTTTCTTTGTTTCAGTCAGCCTGCTGGCGTATGCGCTCGTTCAGAAGCGATTGAAGACGACGATCGTTACCGGACCGATGGTCTTCGTGCTGCTGGGCGTGGTTGCCAGTTCCAACTTTCTTGGGACTATCGAGGTCGCTTCGGATGACGCGGTCTTGAGCATCGCGGGGGTCCTCTTCCAGGGAACGTTGGTTCTTGTCCTGTTTACCGACGCAGCAGCCTTGGACTTCGGCTCGTGGCGCAAGGATGCGGACTATCCAATGAGGCTGTTAGGGATCGGGCTGCCGCTGACCATCGCGTTTGGCGGGGTACTCGCCGCGCTTCTCTTCACGGATCTGAGTATCTCAGAAGCGGCGATCATCGGGGCAATTATCGCGCCCACCGATGCTGCACTGGGCGCTGCGGTGATCTCGAACCAGAGAGTCCCGGCACGTATTCGCCAGGCGCTCGATGTCGAGTCCGGTCTTAATGACGGAGTGAGCCTGCCTTTCCTGCTGGTTTTTCTGGCCTTTGCCTCGGGCTCCGCGGGTCCGGGTGTCGTTGAGACGTTCGTAGGCGAAATCGGCATCGCAGTGCTGGTCGGTGTTGCCGTTGGCGGAGCCGGCGGGTGGCTCCTCGTGCGCGCGAACGATGCTGGGTGGGCCGGGTCGGCGTGGAGCAGCATCGCCGTTCTGGCTATCGCGGCCATTGCATTTGTCACCGCCAATCCGAACGGTGGAAGTGGTTTCATAGCCACCTTCGTCGCTGGTCTGGCATACGGACAGATGACGAGAGGAAAGATCAGACCGACCGAACTACTCGCGGCGGATGTTGGCCTTGTCTTGGTCAACGTGAGTTTCCTCATGTTCGGCGCGCTGGTACTGCTCCCTGAACTGGGTGACGTCACCTGGCAGGTGGTTGTGATGGTCTCGCTTGCTCTGACCATTGCCCGGATCGCTCCTGTATCCATAGCCATGATCGGGACGGGCGTGCGCCTCCCGACGATCCTGTACCTGGGTTGGTACGGGCCAAGAGGCCTCGCCACGATTGTGTACGCGGCCCTTGTTGTAAGCACATCTCAGTTGCCGGGTGCCTCTACCATTACGACGGTTGCCATAGTCACGGTAGGAGCCAGTGTGTTTGCCCATGGCATGACCGCATACGCTGGATCCCAGCGGTATGCCGACTGGTACGAGGCCGAAGACCACGATGGGCTAACAGAAGCGAAGCCGGTGCAGCACAGCCTTCGGTCTCGACTTGGACCACAGACTGGCTAACTGAAGCGTCTCTCCGGCTAGCCAGCTGTTGACGTACTCAGGACTCGATGGCGTCCGCCACGTCGTCGCCTGACTTCGAGATGGCTGCCTGCAGCTTGTCGAAGTCGTCCTGGCTAATTGCCTTGGAGATCCGCTTGTCCGACTTGACGAGGGCTGTCTCGATTCGGTCGAGATACTTGTTGTCGAGGATGACAACAACGGCCGACGAATTCGGCGGGAAGTACTCGTCGAGCTCGACGCCGAGTTCCTTTTCTACGTGCTTCTTGGTCAGAGTCCCCAGCAACGCTCCGATGCCAGCGCCGATCGCCGTCGCAGCGAGGAGTGGTGGTGCGAACAGACCGACGACGAGTCCGATGCCCCCTCCGATCCAGGCACCTGCTGAGGCTGCTGCGTCCCCCTCAGCTAGCACGTCGACTTTGCCGTCGGCATCCCGGCTCATCACGATGGCGCCCTCGACCGCCAGGTCCTTGCCCTCTGCCACCTTCAGCGACTCGAAATCTGACTTCGCTGATGGTGCATCCCCGTAAGTGGCGACGTACAGCGCAAGATTGTCTCCTGCCATGGTTCGTGTCCTTTCGATGGTCTTGTTCTCTGGTGCTTCGCCCCGCAGGAAGTTTCTGGGAGGGCTGAGAGGGCTTCTACTACTGGTTGGACATGCCCCTGCGCAGCTCGGATTCGGCGTTCTCGATGGCTTCGCCTGAGAGGTCGAATGTGACCTTGTCCAGGCTGCCGGTCCAGTTGAATGGCGGCTGGTAGTTCTGGTGGTCGACGCTGTCGCCGTAATCGTGGCTGACGCTCAGACCCTCGATGGAGAACAAGAAGGGCACGGTGACGTCCATCTCGATGGATCCGACCAGCTTGTTGTTGACGTAGAAAGTGCCTGTTCCGGGTGCGCCGTTCCCCTGCATGGTGTCGGCTTCGCCTGTTACCTCGAACTCATAGAGAATTGTTAGATCTCCTTCTGGCAGTTCCTCGTCGGCTACAAACCTGAAGAATTTGCGGGTCAGGTAGTTGTAGGTGAAGTGCAACTTGTTGTTCTTGACGAACAGCGAGTAGCCGCCGGTGTTTCCACCCGTGGCATAGATCACACCCTCGGCTCCCCCTGGGGGCACGGTCACTTTGGCTTCGATTGTGTGTGAGCGGTTGTAAACGACTGGCTGCACCACTGATGGGACCACTGCATTGTCGTAGTACACGAAGTGTGTGGTCGACCCGCCGGGCATAGGTCGTGGAGCGTTGAATCTCTGCCCCATTGTGCCCTGCAGCGGCAGCACATCGTACCTAGCGGCTTCTTCCCACCAGAGACCGACCATCTCCTTGAGTCGCTCGGGATGATCGGCCGCGACATCGTTTGACTCGGCCGGGTCGGTCTCCACGTTGAAGAGTTGCCAAGTGTCTTCCAGTGCTTCCAAGTCGGCTGCGTGGATCTCATCACCCAGGCTGTGACCGTTCGCCAGTCCTGTCTCATAATCGGGTCCGGGCCAGCCGCACTCGGCTCGCCAGCCGTCCTTGTAGATGGATCGGCACCCGAACATCTCGAAATACTGGACCGTGTGATCCTCACGCGCGTGGTCTTCGTCGATGGTCGGTTTGAGACTCACACCGTGCAGCTCAGACTGCTCGACGCCCTTGATCGACTCCGGCGACTCAATTCCGAGTAGGTCGAGGACCGTCGGGACCATATCAATGGCATGACCGTACTGATGGCGCACTTCGCCCTTCGATGCGAACTTCGCAGGCCACGACATGATGAACGGGTCAGTGGTGCCTCCTCTGAAAGTCTCCTTCTTCCACCGGCGGAACGGTGTGTTCCCGGCGTGGGCCCAGCCCCATGCGTAGTGGTTGTAGGTCTCGGGGGTACCAAGCAACTCGAGCTTCGACAGGTTGAAGGCGAGGTCTTCGGGCTTGAAGTTGAAGAAGTCGTACTCGTTGATTGAGCCGACTTCGCCACCTTCAGGACTGGCTCCGTTGTCCGAGATGAACATGATGATCGTGTTGTCCAGCTCGTTCATGGACTCGAGGTAGTCCAGGATGCGACCAAACTGCGCGTCCTGGTAGGCGACGAAACCGGCGAAGACTTCCATCATCCTCGAGTAGAGCTTCTTCTCGTCATCCGAGAGCGTGTCCCACGCAGGAACATCTGGATCGGATGGGGAGATCACAGCGTCGGGCTCGAACATGCCGAGCTTCTTCTGGTTGGCGAACACAGTCTCGCGGTACTCGTCCCACCCCATGTCGAATTGGCCTTTGAACTTGTCCGACCATTCCGTGAAGATGTGGTGCGGCGCGTGACCGGTACCAGGGCAGTAGTGCAAGTAGAACGGCTTGTGGGGGGAGATGTTCTTGGCATCACCGATGAACTGGATTGTCATGTCCGCAAGGTCCTTGCAGAGGTGATAACCCTCCTCGGGAGTCGCTGGGGGCGTGTGTGCGTGGTTGTCGTAGGTGAGGTCTGGATACCACTGGTCGGTCTCGCCCGCGAGAAATCCGTAGTACCTCTCAAATCCGCGTCCCAGGGGCCACCTGTCGTAGGGTCCAGCACCCGACTCGTTAGTGGAGGGCGCCATGTGCCACTTGCCGATCATGTACGTGTTGTACCCCTCGCCGAGGAGGATCTCGGAAAGGAAGCCATGGTTGAATGGCATGATGCCGGTGTAGCCGGGGTAGCCGGTCGACCACTCACTGATGGTGCCCATCGCGTTCGTGTGGTGGTTGCGGCCCGTGATGATGCAAGTACGCGTCGGCGAGCAAAGTCCGGTCGTGTGGAAGTTCGTGTACTTGACGCCTGCATCTGCCACGCGTTGGAGGTTTGGGGTGGGGATCAGTCCGCCGAAAGGGGAGAGTTGTCCATACCCGATGTCATCGAGCACATAGAACAAGACGTTTGGAGCACCCTCTGGTGCAGCCTTCGATGTGGGCCAGGCTTCCGTCGAGTCATCGATCGTCTTCCCGATTTCTCCGGGGAAATCTGCGCCTTCTGGGTACTTAAGGAATGGCGCATCTGACACGGTAGAAAGTCTCCTGGTCGCGGACTGTGGCGTACCAACGAGGCAGAGGACGAGAAGTGCTCTGTCCCACCGGACCTCAAGAAACTATGTTCCCTGGGCGGCTTTAGCTGTACAGATTCGGCACGATCCAGGTGTGGCTGAGGTCTCAGCTGGCAGATCGCAGAGTTGTCGAAGGAAGCTCACCGAACAGCTCGAAATACCGATGGGCAAATCGACCACCGTTCCTGATGCCGAGATCGACCGAGACCTCGGTAACTGTTTGGCGGCTATTTGTGGCGAGAAGTCGGTGTCGTGCTTCGTTGAGGCGTACGTAGCGAAAGTATTTGGTCGGTGCTACGGCGAACGTGTCGACAAACGCGTTGCGGAGGCGTCGTTCCGACGCGTGCGCGACCTGACAGAGTTCGGCCGTAGACGGGCTGCCACCGGCATCGAATACGAACTCAAGGCAACTTCCTACAATGCGTCGGCTCTCTCGAAGACTCGATCGCTCCATCTGGCGTCGGTCAGAGTCCCGGGCCAGTTCCGCCACCAGGGCCTGGGTAATGTCCATCAGTGTCGTTGAGGGATGCTCGGCATCGATTGGGGGAAGGAGCATCTTGGCGAGCACCGAAGTGATCGATTGCGGGTTCGGCGCTGGTCTGATTACACGTACTTCGCCGTATCGCGGGGCTTCCAGATGTACTTGTAGCTCGTCGGCTACTTTCTCGAGGCGGCTTTGCTGAAGGATCGCGAACGCGTACTCGACCCCGGCAGGGCTGACCGCAGTGTGTGCAGCTCTTGGTGCGTACAAGAGCGTGGTTCCGGGCTCGACGTCGTAGCCACACCATCGAGTTCCCGGGGGAGCCGCAGATACCAGTGCGGCGACGATCGAGTCGTCTGACATTGTCATGTGGCCCCGAACTGGAAATCCGGTGGAGGCCGTACCGATCGTGGCGTCGTCGAGAAGCTCACTTCGTATCGTATTGGGGCCGAATCCTCGGCCAGTCCGGATGGCGTTGAGGTTCACACCCGGAATGGCATGCGAGTACGACTCCACCGCAGTTGTCGTAATGGATCGGCAGGCTGTCACCATGGGCACCCCTATCTATTCGCCACGACCTTCTCACTACTTCGTTCTCTTACGCAGCATACGCAATGACAGCTCAGTCGGGGGCGCAACTGGTTGTGGTTCTTTCTCAAGGTCGGCTGCTTGTGTGTGCCCGCTAGTCGCAGAGTTGTTTGGTGAGCCATTCGGCCCGTTCGCGCATGAGGTCGAGGCCTGGTTGGGCCGGGCAGGCCTGAACGGTTGAGCGGGGCCGGTCGAACACCATGTGCTGTGGCTCGTCCGGATTGTACGTCGGCCAGTCTGCACGTCCAGGGTGATTTGGCACTCCGGTGGCTGCGAAGGCGAACCAGCGGTCGCCCATCTCCCGCTGCAGCAGGTGGGCGTCTGCGGGATCAGGAATCAGCGGCAGAGAACTACCGAACACGTAGGTAATGTCGGCCGCGTGGAAGGCGCCGATCGTTTGCTTGTCTGATGCAGGCACCGAGCGGAAGTGATAGCGATACACCGGGTGACCGGCGGCCGCGTGTTGGCGGGTCGTGTGGTCCACGTGCACACCAAATATGTGGTC
>CAYUOD010000097.1:0-2964 GCA_964446225.1 uncultured Acidimicrobiales bacterium
TGCCTCGCTACTTCGCTGCCTTGCCGGCCTTGCGGACGACATGCTCATCGACGTAACGAATGCCCTTGCCCTTATAAGGCTCAGGCTTACGCCACTGTCGAATATCGGCGGCCGTCTGGCCAACCAGTTGCTTATCGATGCCCTTCACCTTGATCTGTGTGGCAATCGGAACCTCAAACTCGATTCCTTCAGGTGCCTCAACAGTCACAGGGTGGCTAAATCCCAGGGCCAGCTCAAGCTTCCTCGGGCCCTTCTGGTTAGCGCGGTAACCAACGCCACGGATTTCAAGTTCTTTCACGAACCCTTCCGTGACGCCTTCGACCATGTTCGCTATGAGCGCCCGGGTCAACCCATGCAGTGCACGGTGGTTGCGCTCGTCTGTTTCACGATCAACCTTGAGGTGACCGTCATCCTCGGAAACCGAAATTCCCGAAGGAAGTTCACGGGTAAGTGAGCCTTTAGGGCCCTTGACCGTGATGGTGTTGTCTTTCAGCGCCACGTCCACACCCGATGGAATCGGGACTGGTGCGCTACCAATTCGAGACATATGCGCCTACCAGACGTAGCAGAGAATCTCACCGCCGACGTGGCGCTTACGCGCTTCACGATCGGTCATGAGTCCCTGTGAGGTGGATACGACTGCGATCCCAAGTCCACCGACAACGCGGGGAACATCACGGGAGCCGCTGTAGATACGGAGGCCGGGCTTGGAAACCCTTTTGATGCCACTGATCGTACGGTCCCGGTTCTGGGAGTATTTCATCGAGATGTTCAGGATATTGCCTGGTCCATCTTCATTGGCGGCAACGTCGAATGCAGCGATGTAGCCCTCTTTTTTGAGGATCTCAGCAAGCGAGACCTTCAGCTTTGAGGACGGCATCTTGACGATGTCGTGATATGCGGTGTTGCCATTGCGGATGCGCGTGAGCATGTCGGCAATGGGATCTGTAACTGACATATTTTACGTTCTCCCCTACCAGCTCGCCTTGGTCACACCGGGCAGTTCACCACGATGCGCCATCGAGCGCAGACAAATACGACACAGGCCAAAACGCTTATAGACAGCGCGAGGGCGGCCGCACTTGCGACAACGTGTGTAGCCGCGCACCTTGAACTTCGGGGTGCGCTGTTGCTTGTTAATGAGAGCTTTCTTTGCCATTTACTGCCCCTCCCGCTTGAACGGGAAGCCAAGTGCTGTCAACAGCGCCCGGCCCTGGTCATCATTACTTGCGGTTGTGACAATGGTGATGTCCATGCCGCGGATCTCGTCGACCTTGTCGTAGTCGATCTCGGGGAAGATCAACTGCTCGGTCACACCAAATGTGTAGTTGCCGCGTCCGTCGAACGAACGAGGATTGAGTCCACGGAAATCTCGGACTCGAGGAATTGCGAGTGAGATGAGCCGATCAAGGAACTCCCACATCTGATCGCCACGAAGCGTCACCTTCGCTCCGATGGCATTGCCCTCACGAAGCTTGAAGCCAGCAATTGACTTCTTGGCCTTGGTGACGACTGCCTTCTGTCCGGCGATGATGGTGAGATCGGTCACTGCGCCGTCGAGAGCCTTACGGTTCTCGAGCGCCTTGCCGACACCCATGTTGATAACGATCTTTGTAAGCCGAGGCACGTCCATGACGTTCTGGATCTCAAGTTCGCTCTTTACAGCGTCCTTGATCTCATCGTTGTAGCGCACCTTCAGGCGCGGAGCTGCTGTGCTCACTTGAGCTCACCTCCACACTTCTTACAGACACGCATCTTGTCTTCGCCTTCGCCTATGTAACCAATGCGGGTCGGTCCACACTTTTTGCACAGGATGGCGACGTTTGATGCGTCCATCGGCATGATCTTGTCGATGATGCCGCCGTTTTGGTCCTGCTGCGTTGGGCGCTGGTGCTTGGTGGCGGTATTGATGCCGTCCACGAGTACGCGGCCCTTGCGAGGATTGACTCTGAGGATCTCGCCCTGTTCTCCGCGGTCTTTACCGCTGAGTACCTGTACGTGATCGCCTTTACGAAGCTTCATTTAAATGACCTCCGGGGCGAGGCTGACGATGCGCATGAACTTCTTGTCGCGAAGCTCTCGGCCGACTGGGCCAAAGATGCGCGTCCCGCGTGGCTGCATGTTTGCATCCAGCAGGACCGCTGCGTTTTCGTCAAAGCGGATGTATGAACCGTCGGCACGACGGCGCTCCTTCTTGGTGCGAACAACGACGCACTTAACGACGTCGCCCTTCTTCACCGAAGCAGCAGGGATGGCCTGCTTGACGGTGGCGACAATAACGTCGCCAACCGTTGCGTAGCGCTTGCGCGATCCGCCGAGAACCTTGATGCAGAGAATTTCCTTGGCACCAGAGTTATCAGCCACGCGCAGGCGCGATTCCGTTTGGATCATCGTGCGCGCTCCAGGATTTCTTCGAGGCGCCAGCGCTTGTTCTTCGAGATCGGACGAGTCTCCTGGACCCGGACCCGATCGCCGATACGCAGCGTGTTCTCTTCGTCATGCACGTGCAGGCGCGTCGTGCGCTGCACGGTCTTGAAGTAGCGACGGTGGCGAACTCGCTCAACCACGGTGACTACAGCCGTCTTGTCCATCTTGTTGGACACGACGAGACCTTCACGCACCTTGCGTGGATTGTGACGAGGGGCAGTATCTTCTGACATCAGCGCTCCTCTGCAGCTGCGAGAAGATCCGCAGCAGCAATTTCTCGTTCACGCAGCAGAGTGTTAATCCGTGCTACGTCTTTTTTCACTTGTTGAACCCGCGCGGGGTTGTCAAGCTGACCTGTGGCGTTTTGAAAGCGGAGATTGAACAGCTCCTGCTTCGCCTCGCCGAGCTTCTCGTGGAGCTCACTATCGTTAAATTCTCGGAGACTTGCCGCAGTTGCCATTAGTACTCTCCTCGCGCTACGAAGCGGGCCTTGATCGGCAGCTTCTGGATGGCACGATCCATGGCCTCTTTGGCCAG
>CAYUOD010000097.1:3064-6012 GCA_964446225.1 uncultured Acidimicrobiales bacterium
TCTCCTTGGTTGAGGCCTCAATTGCCTCTTCCTCGGCCAAGAGCCTTTCGAGCTCTGGATCAGCTTCTTTCACCAGCGGCGCTGGCTCAGCCGGAGTCTCGGCGTCAGCTTCGCTCTCTGGCTTGACCGGACGACGGCCACTCGATGACACGACTCCGGGGGTGCGCTGTGGTGCGGGCTGGTTGCCCGCTGCCATCGCTGCTTCACGGGTGATCTTGTCGTCGCTTGACACCTTGTAGGGAAGAATGTCGCCCTTGTAGAGCCACACCTTTACGCCGATGCGTCCCGCAGTTGTGCGGACTTCGCGGAAGCCGTAGTCGACGTCTGCGCGAAGCGTATGTAGCGGCACACGGCCTTCGCGGTACCACTCGGTGCGGGACATTTCTGCGCCACCAAGACGACCTGAGCACTGGACACGAATGCCCTTGGCGCCGGCCTTCATAGCGTTCTGCACGGCACGCTTCATTGCCCGACGGAACGCAACTCGACCAGCAAGCTGATCGGCAACGCCCTGAGCAATGAGGGCCGCATCAAGCTCTGGCTTCTTGATCTCAAGCACGTTGAGCTGCAGCTTGTTGTTGCTGGTGAGCTTTCCGAGCGCGGTACGGAGACGGTCTGCCTCGCTACCGCGGCGGCCAATGACCCAACCCGGACGCGCTGTGTGCACGTCGATCCGAAGACGGTCGCGGGTGCGTTCCACTTCGATGCGGCTGATCGCCGCGTTGGGGAGCTGCTCCATGAGGTATGACCGGATCTTGGAATCCTCGATCACGTTGTCGGTGTAGCCCTTGTCGCTGAACCAGCGGGACTTCCAGTCGGTGGTTATGCCGAGGCGAAAGCCATAGGGATGAACTTTTTGACCCATCAGTCTTCCTTCTCAGTGGTGTCTTCGGATTCGCCTGTATCGGAGTCGTCTGCTTCGGATTCGGCAGCCGCTTCTGCTGGCGCCTCAACCGTTTCGGCCTCGGTGGCCTCAACAGCGTCGGTCTCTACGACCTCGTCAACGACTTCATCAGTGACTTCATCAACCTCATCAGCTGCAGGAGCTTCTGGCTCGTCAACGGCCTTGGACTTGGCCACACGACGCCGGCGGGATTCGCTCGGATCAGAGGCCTTGCCCTTGGACTCGGCACGCAGGGTCGCAATCTCAAGATCCTCGACCGACAGGCGTTCCACGATCACCGTGATGTGGCAAGTGCGCTTATTGATCTTGGTGGCACGGCCACGCGCACGCGGCCGCCAGCGCTTGATCGTTGGGCCTTCGTCGGCGTAACACTCTGAGACGAACAATTCGTCTGCGAGTTGGCCGTCGTTATTCTCAGCGTTCGCGACAGCCGAGGCCAGCACCTTGCGGATGGCATCGGAGGAGCCACGCTCTGAGAACTCAAGGATCTCATCAGCCCGGGCGACGTTCTCGCCCCGGATGAGATTCAGTACGACCCGGACCTTGGATGCCGACATGCGGACATACTTGGCCTGGGCACGTGTCCCTACAGCATTCGCCACAGTTACCGCCTGCCCTTGCGCTCTTGGCCGGCATGGAACTTGAAGGTACGCGTCGGGGCGAACTCTCCGAGCTTGTGTCCGACCATGGACTCGGTGAGATACACCGGGACATGCTTACGGCCATCGTGAACTGCAATGGTGTGGCCGATCATCTCAGGGATGATCGTGGAACGGCGAGACCAGGTCTTGACGACCTTCTTCTCACCTGTGTCATTCAAGGCGTCAATCTTCTTCAGAAGATGGTCGTCTACGAACGGGCCCTTTTTTAGACTACGAGGCACGATTCCTACCTCCGTGATCCGCGTGTACGGCGACGACGAATAATCATGTCGCTGGATTTCTTGCTCTTCTTACGAGTTCGGCTCTCGGCCTTGCCCCATGGGGAGGTCGGTGGGCGACCACCTGAGGTCTTGCCTTCGCCACCGCCAAGTGGGTGATCGACCGGGTTCATGGCCACACCACGTGTCTGAGGGCGCTTGCCCTTCCAGCGGTTACGGCCGGCTTTACCAATCTTGATGAGGTCTGCTTCTGCGTTTCCGACTGAGCCAATAGTTGCTCGGCAGTCGATTGGAACGCGGCGCATCTCAGTGCTGGGCAGCCGCAAGGTGGCGTAGTCGCCCTCTTTGGCTACGAGTTGAACGCTTGTGCCGGCTGAGCGAGCCATCTGACCGCCCTTGCCTGGCTTCATCTCAACATTGTGCACTGTGGTTCCAACGGGCACATAGCGCAGCGGCAGGCAGTTACCAACGACCACATCGGAGCCCTGACCGGAGTACACCACGGTGCCGACTTCAAGGCCTTCTGGAGCCAGGATGTAGGTCTTCACGCCATCGTGGTAGTGAAGAAGCGCGATACGTGCGTTGCGGTTCGGGTCATATTCAATGTATTTCACGGTGGCTGGGATGCCATCGCGAATGCGCTTGAAGTCAATGATCCGGTAGCGGCGCTTGTGTCCACCACCGCGGTGACGCGAGGTCTTGCGACCGTAGTTGTTGCGTCCACCGGACTTGGACTGCTTCGCTATTAGCGACTTTTCCGGGTCAGAGCGGGTGATCTCAGAGAAGTCTGAGACGGTCTGGAACCTGCGACCCGGACTCGTCGGCTTTCTGGTACGAATTCCCATGCCTATGCCTCGAACAGATCGATGGAGTCATCCTCGTGGAGGGTGACGAGGGCGCGCTTCTCATCGGGGCGCTTGCCGAATGTGGCACGGCCTCGGTTGCGCTTGCGCTTGCCTTTGCGATTCAGCGTGTTTACACGCACAACGCGCACGTTGAATATGGCTTCGATGGCGTCGCGAATCTCGGGCTTGTTGGTGCCCGGGGCGACCTTGAAGGTGTACACGCCCTCTTCGGCGAGGGCGTAACTCTTCTCACTCACGACAGGCTGAATGATGACGTCGCGGGGATCCTTGCTCATGGTGCATCCGTTTCTGAGTCAGT
>CAYUOD010000097.1:6112-7780 GCA_964446225.1 uncultured Acidimicrobiales bacterium
CGATCGCTCAAGGCTGAACGGGTTGCAAGCGCAACCATCTTCTTGTTCACCTTCTGCTTATAACTGCGGGGCTTCGGCCCGAGCGCTACGCCACCGCCGGTGTAGGCAGGCGCACGGCTGGAGCCCTGACGGGCTCGACCTGTGCCCTTCTGAGCGAATGGCTTTGCGCCACCGCCAGACACCTCGGAGCGCGTCTTGGTGCTCTGGGTTCCAGAGCGCCGAGCGGCCAGCTGAGCAGTAACAACCTGGTGCAGAACCGAGACATTCGGCTCGATGCCGAAGTAATCCTCAGCGAGCTCTACTGATCCAGCTGAGCTGCCTGCAGCGTTACGGACGTCAATTGAAGCCATATCGCTATCCCTTCACGGCGTTGCGGATAATGACGACGCCGCCCTTGGGACCGGGTACTGCGCCCTTGACGAGAAGCAGATTGCTCTCTGGGTCGGCGCTGACCACGGTCAGGTTCATGGTGGTCACCTGATGGCCACCCATGCGGCCGGCCATTTTTTGTCCTCGGAACACACGTGCAGGTGTTGCACATGCACCAATGGATCCTGGCTTACGGTGAGCCTTGTGTACGCCGTGTGAAGAGCCGAGGCCCTTGAAGTTGTGACGCTTCATTACGCCAGCGAAGCCTTTACCCTTGCTGACTGCTGTGACATCTACAAGTTCACCTGCTGAGAAGGTGTCCACATCGATGCCCTGGCCAGGCTCAAACTCGCTCACATCATCGAGGCGCAGCTCAACGAGCCGCTTCCCGGGCTGCACTGCGCCTTTGGCGTAGTGGCCAGCTTTGGGTTGGCTCAGCTTGGCTGCGTCGCGCTCACCATAGGTGACTTGTACTGCGGTGTATCCGTCGTTGTCGGTGGTTTTCACCTGCACAACGCGGCAGGGCTCAACTCGAACGACGGTGACTGGAATGATGCGGTTCTGGTCATCCCAGAGCTGCGTCATGCCAACCTTCTCACCGACGATTGCTTTCGTCGCCACGTGCCTATCTCTTCTCTGTCGTATCAATACACAGGGCGTGCCGAACAACCGGTATTGGCCCTGCAGGGTCCGTGTGGCGATCTGGCCGCCTCACGCGAACGCTCCGCATCGTCATCAATGACAAGGCGGAGCGCGAATTCAGTTTTGCCAACCGGTTCCCGTTGTGTTGCTTACGCATCACTGGGGGCCTTGAAGGACGTCAGTTCTCTTTGACAAGCATGCTCGTCAACCCAAAGATCTTATCAGGTCCCTGCTCTCGACGCCAGCGGCCCCGGGAGCAGAACCTGTCAAGAAATGGTCTAGCTCTGGATCTTGATCTCGATATCTACACCGGCGGGAAGATCCAGCCGCTGCAGCGAGTCAACAGTCTTAGGCGTCGGGTCGATGATGTCGATCAGACGCTTGTGGATCCGCATCTCAAAGTGCTCCTGGGAGTCCTTGTACTTGTGCGGTGATTTGATAACTGTGAAGCGGTGCTTCTCGGTTGGGAGTGGAATTGGTCCACGCAGCGTTGCCTGCGTACGGGTGACCGTTTCCACGATCTTCTTGGCCGACTGGTCGATGACCTCGTGGTCATAGGCCTTCAGGCGAATTCGAATTTGTTGCTTTGATGCCATCTGTTCTACTCGATGATCTTTGTGACGCGGCCGGCGCCGACTGTGCGGCCACCCTCACGAA
>CAYUOD010000098.1:0-7770 GCA_964446225.1 uncultured Acidimicrobiales bacterium
CTGGACACATCCAGGCTATTCGTCCGCTGCGCGACGGTGTCATTGCAGACTTTGAGATCTGCGAGAAGATGCTGCGCTACTTCATTCACAAGGTCTCACCGCGGCGCTGGTCCAAGCCCCGCATGGTCATCTGTGTGCCCTCGGGCATTACCGGCGTCGAGCAACGCGCCGTACAAGAGGCCGCCGAATACGCGGGTGCACGCAAGCCTGCATACATCATCGAAGAGCCCATGGCCGCGGCGATTGGCGTCGGCCTCCCTGTTCAAGAGCCGACCGGCAACATGATCGTCGATATCGGTGGCGGCACGACTGAGGTAGCGGTTATTTCGCTCGGCGGAATTGTCGCCAGTCAGTCAGTGCGCGTCGGCGGCGATGAACTCGACGACGCCGTGATCAACTTCATCAAGAAAGAGTTCGGACTTGCTCTTGGTGAGCGCACAGCCGAGGAAGTCAAAATCACCGTTGGCAGTGCATGGCCTGGCCCCGAGGAGATCTTCGCGGAGATCCGCGGTCGTGACCTCGTCACTGGACTGCCCAAGACTGTTGTGGTTTCAAGTGCTGAGGTGCGTGAAGCCATGCAGGAGCCACTTCATGCCATTGTTGATGCAGTGAAGGTAACGCTCGACAAGACGCCGCCAGAATTGGCAGCGGACATCATGGAACAAGGAATCGTGCTCACCGGTGGCGGTGCGCTGCTGAACGGAATCGATCGGCTTATCGCCGAAGAGACCGGAATGCCGATTCTTGTTGCTGATGATCCTCTCCACTCGGTGGCGATTGGTTCGGGGCGTTCGCTTGAAGAATTTGATGCTCTCAAGGATCAAATCTTCTCTTTCAGCTCGCACTAGCCCACCTCGGAGAAGCTCGTGGCCCGTCGGGGTCCGTCGCACAAGACGCTCATTCTGTTGATCGCTACGTCGATCACGCTTATCACTTTCAGTTTTCGCGGAAACGGCGCAACCGATGCCGTGCGCGACGATGTTGGAGGCGCGCTCGCTCCTATCGGCGACGCTGTGGACTGGCTGGTGAGTCCCATTCAGAACGCATGGCAGGGTGCTTTTGGCTATGACGAGCTACAAGCTGAGAACGAGCGGCTAAAGGCCGAACTGGCCGCGGTCGGTCCGGACGCCCTTGCTATAGCCGCCCTTGAGCGCGATAGGGATGAGATGGCTGAGATGCTTCGCCTGGAGCAGACAATCGAACTTCCGACCATCGCCGCGCGCATCTCGACGGCATCTTCAACGAATTTCAAGCCAACCTGGAGTATCGATCGGGGCACCGACGACGGCGTCAAGCTGAACATGCCCGTGGTCGTGGGCGAAGGACTTGTTGGACGCATCTCCCGGGTTACGAGCCGAACGGCTGAGCTTCAGTTAATTATTGATCCCGAGTTCGCGGTGGGGGTGAGGCTCTCCCGGTCGGGTGAAGCAGGCATTGCCGCGGGCAAAGGCAGAGGTGAGCTCATGGAGGTGGACTTCGTGTCCGCAGACGTGGCCGTCGTGCCGGGCGAGACAATCTCAACGAGTGGACTCGACGGCAGTAATTACCCTCGCGGTCTCGTCGTCGGCACCGCAGTGGATGCAACAGTCGATGTGAATCTTGGCACACAGACGATTGAACTGGCGCCGGCGATCGACCTGGATCAGGTCTCGTTGGTGGCCGTAATTCTCTGGGAGCCGATCATCAGAACAGACAGTCCCTCAGAGGCCCGCTGATGGGTTCACCCGCGCGGGTAGCGCTGTTGATGTTGACGGCGCTTCTGTTGCAATATGCGTTGGCTCCGCAGATACAAATCGCCGGAGTTTCGCCCGACCTGCTACTCCTTATGGCACTTGCGGGAGGTATGGTTGGGGGCAGCGAGCGGGGGGCCGCTATTGGCTTTGTCGCCGGACTACTTATGGACCTGCTCGTCACCACCCCATTCGGACTATGGGCTCTCACAGGCTGCCTCGCAGGCTGGACGGTCGGACAACTTCACGGGAAGTTCCTGTACGCGGGCGGGTTCCTGCGTTTTGTTTCGGCAGTTGCCGCCAGTGCTGCTGCGCTCGTGCTCTTTATCGCCCTCGCGCTGTTGATGGGTCAGGACTTCCTGTACGAGCTACCGCTGGCCCGGATCGTGATCGTGATCTCGGCGGTCAACGGCCTGCTGACGCCGATCGCTGTACGCGCGATGCGGTGGGCCATGTCCAACAGCCTTGAGACTCAGGTGGTCCGCGCATGAGCCACGCCGATGTGCCTCGCCGAAGGCAGCTCATTATGGCCATCGTGATGATTGCGATGATGTCTGCACTGGGTGTTCGCCTGTACTTCCTGCAGGTCCTGACCTTTGAAGAGTATGAGTTGGTCGCCCATGACGTGGGTAACCGCGAGGTTCCTGTGGCTCCGTCGCGTGGCCGCATACTCGACCGATATGGCGTCGTGCTGGCCGACAACAAGATGGTTGGTCAGGTCTCGATTGATCGCACCCTGTTCACGCTTGGCACCGAGGACGAAGACGAGCGCTTCGAGATCCTCGGCAATCTCGCTGCTGCGCTCGGAGTACGAGCCGATGAGCTGCGCGAGGCCTATGAGGATTCCAGCGGTGAGCCGCTCCTGCCTGTTGTGGTCGCTGATGATGTGGATGAAGCAACCCTGACTCTCGTGCGAGAGCGAGGCACCGAGTTCCCTGGTGTGCAAGCTGGCCTTGTGCCCGTCAGGGATTACCCCTACGAAAGTCTGGCCAGTCATGTGCTCGGCTACATCGGGCCTATTCCGGAGTCAGAACTCGAGCTGCGCGGTGACTACCAGGCAACCGACAACTTCGGGCGAGCCGGCGTGGAACTTATCTTCGAGGAGGATCTCCGCGGTGAGCCTGGCACGCGGGTGTTCGAAGTTGACCGCAGAAGCCAGGTCATCAGAGAACTGGATGGCGTAGCGCCCAAGAAGGGCAAGGACATCTACCTGACGCTCGACAAGGACCTTCAGCAGTTCACCGAACTCGCGCTGCGGGATGGCCTCCTCAGCGCCAAGAAGACGATCTCCGATGACTCGGGGCTGAACTATCCGGCCCCTGCGGGCACAGCGCTCGTCATGGATGTTCAAGACGGCTCAGTGCTTGCGATGGCGTCGTTCCCGGACTACAACCCCAATGACTTCATTGGCGGGATCGACCAGGATCTCTGGGATCGGATACGGAGTCCAAGCTCGTACCGGCCCATTAACAACAGAGCAATCCAGGAGGTC
Source organism: uncultured Acidimicrobiales bacterium (assembly GCA_964446225.1). Taxonomy (GTDB): domain Bacteria; phylum Actinomycetota; class Acidimicrobiia; order Acidimicrobiales; family Poriferisodalaceae; genus CAYUOD01. The sequence continues at coordinate 3,223 of CAYUOD010000098.1, forward strand.
TACTCGCCGGGGTCTGTGTTCAAGCTCATCACCGCGATCGCGGGTCTGCGCAGCGGTGTCATTAACCGCGGCACAGAGGTGTACGACGACGGGACCTACGAGATCGAACCTTGCGAAGGCAAGTGTGTGTTTCGCAACGCCGGCGGAAACGGAACGGGCTGGGTTAATCTCAGCCGCTCACTTACCGTCTCCAGCGACTGGTATTACTACAACATCGGGGCCCGCATTCAGATTGATCTGGAGAGGGGCAACGATACGTTCATCCAGGACACGGCCAAGGAGTTCGGCTTCGGTTCCGACACGGGCATTCAGCTCCCCTTCGAGCAGTCTGGCTTCGTGCCGGGGCGAGAGTCTCGTGAAGAACGAAACGCTGAGAATCCGATCGCTTTCCCGACGGCGGGCTGGTTCCCTGGCGACAATACGATCCTTGCGATTGGCCAGGGCGAACTCAACGTGACTCCACTGCAGATGGCTGTGGCCTACGCGACGTTCCTGAACCGGGGGACTCGCTACTCACCAAATATTGTTGGATCCGTGCGTGAGCGTACGGGTGAAGTGGTCCGTGAGATTGGACCCCGGGCAAGAGCACAAGTCGCCATCGGGGGCGAGTACGACGATATTCTCTCCGGACTCAACGGCGTCACGCGTGGCGGTGGCACCGCTGCAAAGGCATTCACGGCCTACCCACAGTCAGAGCTGAGCGTTGGTGGCAAGACAGGCACAGCAGAGGTCAACAGTGACAGCATTGTCACTGGACTGGAGACCGAAGACACGGCGTTGTTTGTCGGCTACGGACCAACGGTGGATCCGAAATATGTGGTCGTCATCATGCTCGAAGAGGCAGGCTTCGGTGGCGACGCGGCAGCGCCCGTGGCTCGCGCCATATTCGAGAAAATCATTGAACTCGAACCACGTTGGGCGGCCCAGGAAGCCAAGAGCGTGATCCCTGAGACCGAAGTTGTCTCGTGACGGGCGTTACCTATAAAGGCCAGAGTCTGGATCGGGACGAGATCCCTGCCCTCTGGCGACGTCTGGACGTATCCCTGATTCTCACAGTGCTCGGCGTGTCATTGTTCGGCATCGCCATGATCTACAGCACGACCTCAAGAGCCCTCGAGGCCTCAGACCGTGATCCTTCGTTGCTTGCCCAAAGGCAGCTCACGTTCGTGCTGCTGGGCATTGCGACGATGGCGGTTGTCTACCTGGTGGATCATGAGATCACGAAGCACTTTGCGCCTCATCTGTACGTGCTCGGCCTGATCGCGTTGACCCTTGTTCTGATCGTGGGCATAGAACTCAACGGCGCGAAGTCCTGGTTCGACCTGCCTGGCTTCCTGCTGCAGCCATCGGAGTTCATGAAGCCCGTCGTGATTGTCACCCTCTCGGCCTACTTCGCTGCGTTCCAGGGCGAGGTGCATTTCCGTAACTTCCTGGGCGGTCTCGTTATCGGCGGTCTACCGGTCCTGCTTATTCTGATGCAGCCGGACCTCGGGACCGCTCTCGTGTTCGTGGCGATTGTGATGGGTATCTTCCTCGTCGGTGGAACCAAACTGCGCCACATCATCTTCGTGACAGCCGCAGGTGTCCTGGTGCTCGGGATGGCTCTCAGTCTTGGACTCTTGCCCGACGCCCAGCAGGAGCGCATTGACGCGTTTCTCTACCCAGAAGAGAACCAGGCTCTGCTCTACAACGCCGAGCAGGCCAAGATCGCTGTAGGCAACGGCGGATTCCGTGGTCAGGGTTACCTTCAGGGACGCCAGACGCGCGGCAACTTCGTACCTGAGCAGGAAACCGACTTCATCTTCACCGCGGTGGGCGAGGAGTTCGGGTTCATCGGAGCTGCGGCACTACTTGCCGCATACCTGTTCATCATGTGGCGAATCTGGCGCATCGCCATGGTCGCCAAGGACATGTTCGGGACGCTCTTGTGTTTCGGTGTGCTTGCGATGTTGACCTATCACATCTTTCAGAACGTCGGCATGGCCATCGGCATTATGCCGATCACGGGTATACCTCTGCCTTGGATGTCACTCGGAGGGTCATCAACGATTGGGCTTTTCGTACTCCTGGGTCTTGTGCTGAACGTCAACGCAAGACGCTTTACGCGCTGAGACAGCGCCAGGGCCCGGCATCTCGGACGCAGCAGCCAGTGGGATACAGCACTGTTGCCAAGTAGGCTCGACCTGAATGGCGTCCATCTGGTCCGATCTCGAACCGCTTCTTCCCGGCGTTGAGCGGCCCGCGCGGTACATCGGTTGTGAGGAGGGGGCCTTCGCTCCGGAGCATGTCCCACACAAGGTGTCCTGGCTGCTCACCTACCCCGATACCTACGAGGTGGGGCTGCCCAATCAGGGTCTGCAGATCCTGCGCGAGATCCTCAATGAGCGCGACGATGCCCTGGCCGAGCGCAGCTACTCGGTCTGGACTGATCTTGAAGCCAGCTTGCGTAAGCAGTGCCTGCCGTTGTTCTCTGTCGACTCGCACCGTCCAGCCACAGACTTTGATGTCGTCGCATTCAATCTTTCGGCCGAGCTTGTCTACACGAATCTGTTGAACGCGGTCGACCTGTGCGGTGTGCCGGTTCGCAACAGTGAGCGGCGCGAGTCTGATCCGCTCATCGGGGCAGGGGGACATTGTGCCTTCAACCCTGAACCGCTCGCCGAATACGTTGACTTCTTCGTGATGGGCGACGGCGAGGAAGTTGTCGGAACCATCAGCGAAGTGCTCGCCGACTGGAAGCGGTCTGGTCGGCCCCAGGGTTCCCGCGATCGGGTGCTGCGCAACCTTGCCTCAGTCCCCGGGGTGTACGTGCCATCGATGTACACGGTTACCTATGACGGGCAGTTCATCGCGAGTGTTGAGCCGATCTATCCGGATGTGCCCGCTGTCGTCGAGAAGCAGACCGTCGCAGATCTGGCCGAATGGCCGTATCCCAAGAAGCAGATCATTCCCATCACCGAGGTCGTGCACGACCGTCTGAATGTCGAGGTGTTCCGCGGCTGTACAAGAGGTTGTCGTTTCTGCCAGGCCGGGATGATCACGCGGCCTGTGCGCGAACGTCCAGCCGATCAGGTGCGCACCATGGTGCAGAGTGGGCTGGAACGAAGCGGTTACGACGAGGTAGCGCTCACTTCGCTTTCCACGGCCGACTTCAGCGGTATCGATAAGGTCGTCGCCGACATCGCGGGGTGCGGCGATGTGAGCATCTCGTTGCCGAGTCTGAGGGTCGACGCGTTCACGGTGGGTATCGCAGCTGATGTCTCCCGAGGACGCCGCAGCGGGCTCACGTTTGCCCCAGAGGCGGGCAGTTGGCGACTGCGGCAGATCATCAACAAACTCATTCGTGAAGAGGATCTCTACACCGCTGTCGACGCGGCCTACTCGCAAGGTTGGCAACGTATGAAGCTCTACTTTCTCACCGGACTGCCTTCAGAAATGGATGAGGACACGCTCGGGATCGCGGAGCTGGCCAAGAACTGCGTCGAGATCGGAAGATCGCACGGCCGCAAAGCGTCTGTCACTGTCTCGGTGGGTGGGTTTGTACCCAAGGCGCACACACCCTTCCAGTGGTTTGGTCAGAACAGCGTCGACGAACTGGAACGTAAGGTCTCCCTGCTGCAAGACGCTACGAGACGACAGCGTGGCGTCCGCCTGAAATGGCACGACCCCAAGGCGACCTTTGCCGAGGGCCTCACGGGACGCGGTGACCGTCGTATCGGTCGTGTCATCGAGCGGGTGTGGCGCAACGGAGGGGTGTTTCAGGAGTGGAGCGAGTATTTCGATCTGGATCGCTGGCTTGAAGCCATGGCCGCTGAAGGCCTCGATCCTGACTGGTACGTGACGCGCCACCGCCATGAGGACGAGATCCTGCCCTGGGACCATATCTGGGCGGGCCTGCACCGGGATTTCCTCTGGCAGGACTGGCAGGACGCTCTCGTGGGCCACGGCGTGCCAGATTGCCGCTGGACGCCCTGTTACGACTGTGGAGCCTGCACCGAGCACGGTATCGAGCATGTGGTGGCCTCAGCCGTTCCACCCGCTGGCGGCTCGCAGGGCACCGGCCAGGACCTCACAGCGGTACCGGTTGAGCTCATCACATCCGGCCCCAAGACATGATCCGCCTGCGTTTCACCAAAAATGGCAAAATCCGGTTTCTTGGACACCGGGACGTCGCAAATCTCTGGGATCGGGCATTACGACGTGCAGCGATCCCTATGGCGTATTCCGAGGGGTACACACCACGTCCTAGGATGTCCTTTGGAATGGCACTGCCCACCGGCTGCGCTTCTGATGGGGAATACATCGACCTGCAGCTGGACCAATGCCCACTTGAGGGGCGTTTTGTCACAGCCGCTGGAGAAGTACGCGCAGTAGCTGAGATGCCTCAGCACCTCAGCCAGTACCTGCCTTTTGGGATCGACGTGGTGGCTGCAGTCGAGACGAAATCGGGTGGTATGTCGCTGCAGCAGGCCGTGACCTGCTGTGATTGGAGGGTGGAGTTGCGTCAGATGAGCAAAGATGGTGCAACAAACCTCGTACAATGCATCA
>CAYUOD010000099.1:0-7749 GCA_964446225.1 uncultured Acidimicrobiales bacterium
GTGGCGGCCCCGCCCTTGCGCAGCATCTTGAATGACTGCTCGGCTGTCATCTTGAGACCAATTGCCTCGAAGCTGTAGTCAACGCCTCCGCTCGTCATCTCGAGCACGTTCGCGACGGTGTCGCCGTCACCGGCGTTGACAGTGTGCGTGGCACCCATCTGGCTGGCCATCTCGAGTTTCGAGTCCTGGAGATCGACGGCGATGATTTTGTTCGCGCCGGCGATGCGGGCACCCTGAATTGCGGCGAGGCCGACACCTCCAGCACCCAGCACAGCCACGGTGCTTCCTGGTTCCACCTTGGCAGTGCGGAAGACTGCGCCGAGTCCGGTGGTAATGCCACAGCCGATGAGCGCAGCACGGTCCAGCGGCATGTCTTTGGTGATCTTTACGACCGCATGCTCATGGACCAGCATCTGCTCGCCGAACGACGACAAATGTAGGAACTGCTCCATTGGTTTCCCGTTGGCGGTCAGACGCGGTGCTGATCCTTCAGTGCGGTTGCACTGAACGTCCTTGTCCAGGCACAGGCTCATACGTCCGCTGAGGCACATCTCACAGGAACCGCAAAAAACGCTGAGACAAGTAATGACATGGTCCCCGGGCGCAACGTAACGCACGTCGGAGCCAACTGCTTCCACGACGCCAGCTGACTCGTGTCCAAGAACAACCGGAGTCTTGTGAGGATAGGTGCCTTCCATGAAGTGAAGGTCGCTGTGACAGAGTCCTGCGGCCACGGTGCGAATCAGCACCTCGCGCGGCCCCGGCTTGTCGATGCTGACCTCTTCGATCTCGAGAGTTCCGGGAATGGAGTTGAGTACTGCAGCTTTCACGAGTCCCCTTCGGGTGTTCCTTGCGTTGTGGTTGTTTCGCTGGTGTCTAGCACGATGACAACCGGTTGCGCCCATTCGGATGTCCAGCGACTGAGATTTTCGGCGACCTCAGAGGCGGTTATGACCCGCGTGATCGGAGGTCGGGGTACACGAGCATATTCCGGTGGCAGGGTGAGTCCTTGAACCGCGGGAAGAGTGCCGCGCAGGTCCAGCAGTGCCAACTGCGCTTCGGGTTCAAGTAGAGCGTCAATGAAGGCGCGTGCCAGCTCCGGGTTCTTTGCGTTCTGAGCTACTGCGGCGAAGTCGCCAACACGCAAGCAGCCTTCGGTCCCGATGCGGAGAACGAACTCCTCGGTTGACTCAAACGGAATGAGGCGCTCCTCGAGGGCCAGCATGCCACTGGTACCCCAGGTGATCGCCGGGCCGGTTGGTCGCGCAGGCGATATGAATATCTCGAAGAAGGACTGGGAGACACCCTGGCTCCACGCCGGTCGGGTGAGTTCGGTTTCGGCCTTGAAGATTGCGACGCCACCGTCGGATCCGTAGGCGGCCACGACCGCGAGCAGCAGCAGTTGGCCATCTCTACTGGTTGCCGGGTCGGGGAAGGTGATCTGATCTGCGAAACGTACGTCGGAGAGTTCGGTAAGGCCACTTGGTGTGTCAATCTCAAGTTTCTCAAGCTGGGACTGGTCGTACAGCACGCAGTAGTCGCGGTAGCTCACGGGAGTCGCAATGCCCTCGCTCTGGTTGAGGAGCCGTGGATCAACGTTCGCCGTGGCCGGGCTTTCGTAGGTTGCGAAAGCCCGGGTCTCGCTGGCTTCAGCTAGCGCGAGAAGATCGAGTCCGATGGCCACGTCAGCGGCTGGAAACTCAATGTTCGCATTTAACGTGTCGACCGCAGTTTCTCCGTCGGACACCCTGATCTCCACGACGTCAACATCGTTGCGCTGGGAAAAGTCCTCGACGAAGTTTGGCGGTAGCTGCATCGATGACGGGACGATGACCCTGAGCTGTGGTCTTGGCGGCTCAGCGCTCGGCGCCTGCGCGCATGATGCCGCGAGAAGAGCGACGACGAGCAACGGCAAGAGCTTCACGACTCTGCTCCTGGGAGCACGGCCATAAGCACACCGCTCGTGAGAACGACGCTGGCCTCGGTACCTGAGGCGACGTTGCTCACACCGCGAGACGAACTTGCTGTGAGGGTGTCGTTGGTGAGGGGGTATTCGAGCCCGCTGGTCGTGATTCCCTCTGCAGGCCCACCTAGGGCGAGGAGTGTTACGAGCTCTCTGGGTGTTGTGGAGAAGGTCTTCGAATTTCTGATCATGAAAACTCGCGCGCCATTGATCAGCGCCGTGATTTCAACTTCCGCGTAACGCGGATCGCTCAGCAGCAGCAGGTTGGCGACCTGATGGTCGAGTCGTGTGTTGTCGTAGCCACCGATGATGGTGATTCTGGATGCGTCTTGCGAGACTGCGGTATCGAGTCCGATCTCAAGGTCGGTGTTGTCCTTACGCGGGTTGTGACGCTGAATTCTTGCGCCCGAGGCCTCAGCGGCTCTGAGTCCCTCCGTCGAGACCGAGTCGAAGTCTCCGACGGCGTCAGCAATGGTGAGGCCCAGCGCCTGCGCATGGTCTATGCCCCGGTCCACCGCGATAACCGAGTCAAAGTGCAGGTCAGGGCTAAGGTTGGCCGGCGCCGCGTGGGCGCCCAGCACGACAAGCACATGGTGGGGTGATCGTGGGGGCAAGCGCTCTCCTGAGACGGGCATCAAGATGAAAACAGTACTGAAAGATGAGGGTCAGTGAAATCAAGCCCCCTGCACCACGCTGGTGCTTCAGATTCGATAGCTTTTCACGGGTGAGGAAGATTGTCCGTTCAATCGCCAGCCTTGTCGGCATTGGCGGCATTATCGTCGTAATGATCCTGTTGACGACCGCAACAGGACTGGCCATTGGCCCCCATGCGGGCGAGGCAATTACTGCTGTCGACTACTCGATTCCGACGCCGTACACCGAGCTGCCCCAAAGTGCTGAGCGCTCGAAGATGTTCAACTCCTACGGCAACCTCATGGTCACCCTGGCCGATGCCGAAGAGCGTGAGTGGGTGGCTTTCGATCGCATTCCTGAGTCAGCGATTAATGGAATCCTGGCGGTCGAGGACGCGAACTTCTGGGAGCACAGCGGCGTCGATTACCGAGCGACGCTGCGCGCGGCCATTGCCAACGTCACTGCAGGCGGCATTACAAGTGGTGGCTCCACCATTACTCAACAGGTCATCAAGCTGAGTACGCTCGACGCCGAGCAGACCATCAGCAGAAAGCTGCAGGAGGCCCAGAGGGCTCTGCAGCTTGAGAAGGACTACACAAAAGAAGAGATCCTCGAGTTCTACCTGAATCAGATCTACTTCGGGAACTCCGCCTATGGCCTCCAGGCGGCAGCTGAGATTTACTTCGGCAAGAACGCCTACGAGCTCGATTACGGCGATGTTGCGCTGCTCTCCGGACTTATCCGTAGCCCTGGTCGCTACACCTGGAATGACCCGGACACTCCGCCGAACATCACCTTTGCCCGGGACAGGCGAGCTCGTTCAGTTGAGCGTATGCGGTCCCTTGAGCTCATCACCGAGGCTGAGGCGCTTGAGATCAACGCACGGCCAATCCCGACTTTCAACCGCTCAAGGGTTTATGACCAGCAGACGTTCGGCTACTTCGCCGAAGAGGTCAAGCGTGAAATGCTGGAGATGCCCGAACTGGGTGACACCCGCGAGGCGCGTGCCCAGAAGATCTTCAGAGGTGGATTGCGGATCTACACCACCTACGATCCGCTGCTCGAGCAGCTCGCGCAGGATGCCATCGATGAGGTTCGCCCACCAGAGCTTGAGCGCTTCGCCATCTCGGTTGCCAGTGTTGATCCGTCGACCGGTGCCATCCGACTGATACTCGGCGGCAACAACTTCGAAGAAGAACAGTTCAACCTGGCGACGCAGGGTAAGCGTCAGCCCGGATCCTCATTCAAGACCTACGTTCTTACAACTCTGGTCGAGCAGGGCTACAACCCGAACGGAAGTACGGTCAGCGGCATCTCGCCATGCGAATTTGATCAGGGCGAGGGCTTGCCGCCCTACAAGGTCGGTAACTTCTCCCGGAACAGTGGCCGAATCAACTCGATTCGGGGCCAGACGCTCGCCTCAAGCAACTGCGCCTACGTGCGTCTCGGTCTCTTCGCTGGCCTTGAGAACGTTGTGGATACAGCCACCAAGATGATCGGACTCGAAGAAGGGCGCCTTGTTCCCTTCCCGTCCATTTCGCTTGGTGCCCAGGAACTCACGCCGCTCGAGCAGGCCGTTGGCTACTCAGTACTCGCCAACGGCGGGGTGCGCATGGAGCCCTACATCATTGACCGCATCACCGACCGTGACGGAAACATCATCTTTGAGCATGTTCCGACCGGCAGCCAGGTCATCTCCGAGTCCACAGCCCGCATGGTGACAAGCGTGCTTGAGGCCAACGTCATTGGCGGCACAGGCCGACGAGCACGCCAGGCCGATGGCCGCCCGGCTGCTGGCAAGACCGGTACCACCCAGGACTCCGAGGATGCCTGGTTTGTGGGCTACACCAACGAACTCTCGACTGCGGTGTGGATGGGAAATCCGGATTTCAAAGAGCGTATGAACGGCGTCACCGGCGGTAAGTATCCAGCGATGGTCTGGGGACTGTTCATGGGCCGTGCACTCGAACTCCAGCCGGTTACCCCGTTCGAACCTGCCCTCCGGGGTGGCAAATCAGACTTCCTGTATCTGCCGGACGAGAAGTGTTCAGTGACAATTCCCTCGCCTGAGGGTTCTGATCTACCACCTGAGGAGTTCCCGATCAGCTGCGCACTAGTAGATGCTGGCGACGGCGGGTTTGGCTTCGATGAGGCCGCACAGTGTGATGTGCTCTGGCCAGACGCTGACGGCGTCCTGCAGCCAATCACGATGAACTGTCGGGACTATGCCGAACAGCGTGGCACTACCACTACCACTATTGAGGAGACTACGACCTCAGAGGGCGACACTACGACGACAAGTAGTGGGGCCACCACGACGGCTGGGCCTACCACGACGGCTGGGCCGACCACGACTACTGCACCGACTACCACTGCTGCACCGACGACGACTGCTGCGCCAACTACCACTGCTGCACCTCCGACGACTGCAGCGCCAACAACTGCTGCACCTTCAAGCACAACTGCGGCTGGCGGCGGCTAGCTAACATCTGTTCATGGCTCACCCAATCCTTGACCTTCAAGCGCTCGATCTGAAGGCTGACCAGCTCAAGCACAATTTCGATGGCATACCAGAGCGAGAGCAGCTCGCGGGCCTGGTTGAGCAGCTGGCCGTCTTGCAGTCGGCATATGACGAGGTCGCCGCCGAACTTCACGTATTGCAACGTGCAGAGAAGCGCGTTGAAGATGACCTCAGCTCGGTCGAGGACAAGATCGAACGGGAAAAGGGCAAGCTTTATGGCGGTACTCACACAGGTACGCGCGAGTTGCAGGCACTTGAGGACGAGATCGCCTCTCTCAAGCGCCGTCAGAGCGATCTGGAAACCGAGGCTCTTGAGCTGTTGGACCAGGCGGATCCCCTCAACGACCGCCTTGATGGCATGAGCGCAGAGCTGCAGGACGCCGCGAGCCAGGCCGATCAGCTGCGCGGAGTCCTTGCTACTGCTGAGGCCGAGATCAACGGTGAGTTGAAGGCGGTACTGGGGCCGCGCGACGAGCTCGTGGCCGGTGTGGTTCCGAGCATCCTGAAGGAGTACGTTGCCCTCCGTGAGCACCGTGGGGGAGTGGTCGTGTCTGAGATGCAGGGCGATCTCTGCGGAGCCTGCCAGCTGCACCTGACCCCACTTGAGGTTGATCGCATTCGTGACTTGCCGGCTGACAAGCCAGCGCACTGTGAGTGCGGCGCACTGCTGATCCACACCTGAGGTGTTTCTCTGGTTTCTGGGGATGTCGTTCCTTGGGGTGTTCATCGTCTTTCGAGATCCCGCCATCGACCATCGTCTCGTCATGCTCGGAGCGGTCACACCAATAGCCGTTGATCTCCTGACACCGGGCTACGCAGCCGCCCACACCCTGCTTGGTGCAGTGCTGCTGTTTATCGCTGTGATCGTGGCCACGCGCAAGAGGCGCCACCTCCGCCGCCGACTCATTGGCTTTTCGATTGGCGTCTTCTTCCACCTCATTCTGGATCTCACCTGGACCCGCGAAGTTCTCTTCTGGTGGCCGTTGTTGGGTAGCGAGGTGGATACACCGGGGTTCGGTGCATGGGATCGGCCGGTTGTCGTATTGCTGGCGATGGAACTTGTGGGAGCGGCCGTGCTGTTTTGGGCCTATCGTCGATTCGGATTGAATGATGCGACTTTGCGAGAGGACTTCATGAGAACCGGACACCTGGACAAGGCCCGCATGGGGCCTGGAGAGGCGCCGAGCTGCTGATGGATCCCGATCGACTGAGAGATGCAGCCCTTGAGGCCGAGCTGGACACTGGTGAACGTGAGGAGACCGCTGCTGAGGCGCGCTCACACATCGTGGTGCGGGTTGCCCGGATATCCGCCGGTTCGCTCATTGTTGTGTTGGGACTGCTGATGATGGTTCTGCCGGGGCCGGGTCTGTTGGCTATCGCTGCTGGCCTGGGGATTCTGTCTATCGACGTGGCCTGGGCTGACCGTCTGCTGCGCTATTTCCGACGCAAAGTACCTGGGGTACCCGAGGATGGCCGCATACCGCGCTCAGCGATTGTTGTAGGTGTCGTGTTGTTGTTGGCCGGCATTGCCGCGTCCGCCTGGTGGTTCGGTCGTTAGGACTGGCTCCACCGATCCATTTCGGTGAGGCGCCACCTCATCGCTGTGAGCGCTATCAGGTTACGCATCACCTCATGAGTTCTTGTCTTCAGCGGGAGACTTTACGGCCTACGACACTCCCCACCCTGAACGCCAACACCGCCTGGCTGGCGCAGCCTCGGATTCTGTTGACGCTAGATCTCCACATCCTCCCAGCTCAGGGCCTTTTCTGATGGACGCGACTCACTCACACCCTCAACGAAACGATGGATCCAGGCTAGGACGCTACTTGCTCAAGCGTTGACAAAGCTCTTGACATCAAGTCGACTTGAGGTCCTATGGTGAGTCCATGACCACGCAAAACGAATCCATACCCCCAGTTGTCTGCACGCTCGTCGAGGGTGAGTTGCCAACCCGCAATCTCGAATGGAACGACGTCGGCGAGTTGGCGCTCACGGCCGAACCGATCGAGCTGGGTGTGAGATCGACCTATCCCATAGCGATCGCCGATCAGATTGAGGATCTTTGTGGCCGCGAGGTCAATTGCTGCGGATCATGGCTGACCATAGAGAGCTATCGCACGAATGATGCCATCCGTGTAGAGATCACCACGGCGAATCCCGACGGCCTTGAGCTTGTTCGCAGCATTGCGGGTCTCCCGAGTGACGCCTGATCTCCTGAGCATCGGCCAAGTGGCGCAGACCACTGGTCTCGCCGTCTCGGCCGTACGGTACTACGACGATATCGGCCTCATTGAGGCGAGCGCCCGAGTTGGCGGCAAGCGTAGGTTCGCGCCGGAGATTGTCGGGCGCGTGAGCTTCGTCCAGCGTGCACAGGAAGCCGGATTCTCGCTCGACGAAATCGGGCTTATCCTGGACGACACCGATGGCGAGTGGCAGGGCCTTGTTGCCGCCAAACTGGCTGAGATAACAGAACGCCGTAACCGGCTGGATGAGATGATCGGACTCTTGACCGAGATCCAGAAGTGCGGATGCGAAGTCGTCGCTGAATGTCCCTTGAGCATTCCAACTGCCAGGTGACGGTGAGTCAGTCTGTAGGCGGGGATCTGTTCCTGCTCGTTAGAGCAGGCGGTGA
>CAYUOD010000100.1:0-7738 GCA_964446225.1 uncultured Acidimicrobiales bacterium
GAGGTTGTCGAGATACTCCTCGTGTGCTCGCCCAACCGAAATCTGTCCATTCCTTCGTTCTTACTACATTGATCACTACAGCGAGGCGGCGCCGCAAGGACTCGTGTTGAGAGTAAGTTCACACTCTGGCGGACAGTCGAATCAGTTGTGCCCGAGAGTAGGCGTTCATGCCCAGATTCACACTCCTAGCCATCGCCACGACGCTTGCGCTTGTACTCGGCGCCTGTGCTTCTGACAGCTCCACCCCACAGGCCGAGCCTCTTGCGGATCTCTCAGCGAGCAGCACTACCTCGAATGCGGTCGAGGAACAGTCCGGCGATGACCTCGCAGCCCTGCTCGATCAGGACGAGGCTTCTCCCTCGGCTACTCCCTCGACCAGCACGAGCGCGACCCCCGACGCAGACGCTGCCACAGGAGACACATCAGAGTCTGGCAGTGCCCCAACTCCCGACAGCAGTGCCCCGGCTCCGGGAAGTACCGCGCCGCCAAACACGACAGCGGCGCCCGAGGAGGACGACGTCGAAGGAGATTGTGTAACGCTGCCTGACCTTGCCAGCAACTGCTTCCCTCTCCTGCGCCTGGGTGGCGAGATCATCCTCGTGGATCCGCTCAGCGACGATGAGCAAGCAGAGTTCCAGTTCGCCTGCGTCTACCAGGACAACGCCGAGGCCTGTGAGGTGCTCGAATTCTTCGGCCCCGGCGATGGCGTGGGGAACTACTACTCGATGGCTCCCACGGAAGTACTCCAGGACGAGTGCGAGAGCCTCACGGGTGTGCAACAAAAGTTGGCTTGTGCCGAGATAGCCACCCGGTAGCGCGACGCCTGATTCAGTCATCTGTGTCGATTGGCCCCAGGCTTGCCGGCGACTGCGATGGGCGCCACGGTCGCTGACTTACAGCCCTGTAAATCAGATGAGAGTCGTAGACCGGTCGCACACACCCGACTTCAGGGCTGTCCGGTAGGCTCGGCGGCCATGACACCCCCAGACGATTCCCCCGCAGAGGAAACAGGTCTACCCCTCGTAGCCCCGGATCAATCTGTCCTCTCTGAGGGCCAGTCGCGGACGCGGACGCTGCTTCGTGTCGGCATACGAGTCGCAATCATTGTCGGCGCGATTCTCATCTCTGGCTTCGCCTTGTTCAATATATTTGAGGATCTTGAGATCTCCCAGATAAAGGATGCCCTCGGACGTCTCTCAGACGCCGAGTGGCTGGCGCTTGGATTCGGCTGGCTGCTCTGGGTTGGTGCCCAGGGCATGCAGACCGCATCCCTCGTGCGGGGACTGCCGGTCCGACGAGGCGTGTTGGCCCACCTCGGACCGAGCGCCGTGGCGTCAGTCATACCAGGTCCGAGCGATCTGCCACTACGATTCTCGATGTACCAGTCATGGGGCGTGTCCAACTCAGAAGCGGCCACAGCTGTTGCCGCCAGCGGGATCTTCTCGATGGGTTCTCAGCTTGCGCTTCCCGCACTGGCCGGAATCGCCATCCTCTTTGCCGATGTGCCCCTCGAGGGTTTCCTGTCTGTAATCGTGATCACGACCGTGGTTTTGGCCATATCCATCGGCGCCATTGCCTTTTCACTTGGTGCGGAGTCACGAACCGCACGCATGGGACAGATCCTTGAGCCGGTGTGGCGCTTCGTACACCGCATTGCCCGCAAACCAGAACCTAAGCAGTCGCTCGAGGATCTCCTGGTCTCACAGCGCAAGATCGCGTTCGACCATCTGGAAGGGAAGTGGCTGCCCACAACTGCGGCTACCGTCGTGCGAATCTCGATGAAATTGTCGCTGCTCGTTATGAGTCTCCGCTTCGTGGGCATTCCAGAGGAGGCGCTCAGTCCGATCGACATCTTCGTAGTATTTGCTCTCGTTGCCGGCCTCACCGTGATCCCCATTACGCCAGGGAGCGCCGGGGTTTCTGAGATTGCGCTCATCGGCATGCTCACTCCCATAGCGGGCACCGAGTATGTCAACGAAGTGGCGGCCGGGGTTCTGCTGTACCGCCTTCTGACCTGGCTCCTCGTTATTCCAACAGGATTCGGAGTACTCGCAGTTTGGCGCTATGAGCAACGCAAGAAGGACGCGGCTTCAAGTTCCGGGTAACTGCTCTGTCCCCGAGGTGATCGGCTGCGACTTGCGAATCCAGCGCGCCCTCGTGGGTCGATGGACCTGGACGGGGATGCCGTCGCGGAAATGACTTTCGGGAACAGGGGCCTGCACCGTGGTCACGTCAGCGGACTTGGTCTTGATGCGTTCTTTGCGGGCGATCTCAAGTGAACGCAGCGCCTCATCAACGCGTTCCATCTGGCTGTGGCTCGTGGCCGGAAGCTGGAATGCATCCCGTACGAACAGGGCGCTGTCCCCTCGGTAGTCATGGCCAAATGAACGGAAGTCGCCCGGAACTGTCTGCATTGCGTTCGCTGCATCGATTGCCACCTGCCAGAACGTGATGAACGGTATCCAGTCCATGCCCGGTGGAACATTCCGGCCACGCTCTCCGCGCAGCCAAGCGGGCTGCTGGATCGCCAGTTCAGGGCGAACGGCCGCTATTGGATCGTTATCATGAGACAGGATCACCGCTCGTAGGCGCTCTTGATCCTCCGTGCTGAGTGCTGCCAGTTCGTCATGACAATCGAACGTGCCCACGACGCCCTCAGGGACAAGATCGCTAGAGCCAGATGCCATGCCGTTCCGAGACCACTTGGCTAGTGCCGGCAGCCCAAACCAGAGAGCTCGGTCGATGCCATAGTGGTCGAAACCCGCAATGCCCTGGTCCATGACAACATCGCTGGCAGTCCACGCTCCCAGACTCTCGCCGAAGACAAGCACCTTCGGACGATTCTCCGGCGCTCTCTCCGCTAGCCGCTGCCGGATTCCCCACAAGAGCAAGCGGAACTGTGCTCGCCCAAGCCCCACCTTTTGTAAGCACAGAAAGGAGGGAAAGCGGCCGTACTGGATGCAACAACTGGCGATGTCACCGCGTGTAATGAGTTCGGCCGCTTCGATGACCGTCTGATCCACCCAACCTGTACCCGTTGGCGAGATGAGAAGCAGGTATGAGCGATCAAACGCGCCCGTCCTGTCCAGCTCGGACAAAGCCAACTCGGCACGCCCGGTCCCGTAAAGAGGTTCCGTGTTGAATCCAACATAGGTTCGGATCGGATGGGCGACTGCGCGCTCAGCCAAGACCTCTTCGATGAGCTCAGGTGGAACCACATCCGACACATAGCGTCGACCCTGCTGGCCGAGCTCCCCGAAAGGGCTGCGACTTTCTGGTCCTCCAGACACCAGATTCGAGCTTGGGGGCAGCGAGTAAGCAGGTTCGATCTTCTCATTGGCTTGCCCGATCGAGGCGATAGCCGCGTTATATAGCGCGCTCACGCCGGCCGCCCACAGACAGGCGTTCGCCGATCCGGCGAGAAGCCGCTTGGAACCCCCCGATCCCAAATACGCGTGAAGACCACGACCAGTGAACTCATACGCCCGAGCGATACTTGTGCCCGCCACGGCAACACCGGCGGCCACACCCACCGCGCCTACCGTATGGGCCTCTTGGACCACAGGCCAGCGCTGAATCTCTCTCCTGCGAACGGCAAGTCTGCGTGAGGCCCAGACCAACAGTCCAGAACTCA
This sequence comes from uncultured Acidimicrobiales bacterium, assembly GCA_964446225.1. Classification (GTDB taxonomy): domain Bacteria; phylum Actinomycetota; class Acidimicrobiia; order Acidimicrobiales; family Poriferisodalaceae; genus CAYUOD01. Next base: position 3,635 of record CAYUOD010000100.1, read on the forward strand.
CCAGTGCACCGATAGCCATAGGCCTCATGCGAGACGCTGCACCTGACCGGGCACGCAGTGGCTGGCCAAGGTCATAGACAGCGCCCCCGATGGCAGCCGCTCGCAGCAAAGCTCCACCGGAACGAGCACCAGCACGCCAGAGTGTCTCGTCAGCTTCCTCGGGCACCATGGCAAGAGATTGACCTGCCGCGAACTCAACCCCGCGCAAACCAAGACGGGCAACGATATGGGCTTCTGAGCCGAGCACTCGAGTGTTTGCGGCTTCCACCACTCCGGCGAGCGCTCGCACTGTGAGCACGTTCATGCCCGCGGCGAGCCCCTGTAGTGCGGAGTTCCGTGGCATGAGGGAGGGCAGGAAAGAGTCCAGAATGGCCGCAGTCTCGATCGGCGTGGTTGGGTTACTGAGAAGTCCGAGGTGTCCCCCGAGCCATTCGCCCGCGGGCCTACCGACGAGTTCATTTGACACACGCAAGGCGCGTGAAAACGTCGCTGCAGCGCTGGTCATGCTTCGATCCGAAATCGATGCCGGAGTGTCATGTCCGTTCTCCTCATTGAGTGAGTCTGCTGTCTCGCGAGTTACCTAGGGAGGCCTCGAACAGCTTCAGGAATCGATCGTTGTCGAGGTCGGTGCAGACTTTGATCGTAGAACGCTCGTCGTCGTCGACGATTGGCACGAGGTAATCGCCAGTAATGAGCTGACCCCGTGCGGTGCCCTCCGTTACGACGTTTGCTCTCACAGAATCGACGTCGAACACGTCAGGATCGGTGAGATAAGCAGCAGCAACGAGATCGTGCGGATGGATAACCCCGGGGCGCGAGTTGATGCCCGTCTCGTCGAAGAACTTCTGGTAGTGACGGCTCGACCGCCACACAAAATCTGCTCGCTTGCTGAGATCTTTACGCTGTTCTAACCAGGCTGACTCGAGCACAGCACGATGCGTGACGTTGAGCCCGACCACCGTCACCGGACAGCCGGCGCCGAGCACAATAGCCGCGGCATGCGGATCGTTGAAGAAGTTGGCCTCCGCAACCGGTGTGACATTGCCGCGCAACGTGCTGCCGCCCATCACGATGAGTTCGTCAATCCTCTCGACAATCTCTGGCCGCGTACGGAGCGCGACAGCGACATTTGAAAGTGGCCCGAGCGTGAGCAGGGTCGTGGGGCCATCGTGTCCAAGAATCTGCTCAATGAGCAGTTGTGGTCCAGGCGCCTGTACCGGCGACGCATCTGGCTCGGGCTCACTGACGTCTCCGAATCCATCGGCTCCGTGAATTTGGACGGGCGAGTCGATCTGCGGATACATAAGCGCCTGTGCGCAACCGATTCCCACAGGTATGAGTGGGTGGTCGCTCAGCTCAAGAAGCCGCAGGGCATTCCTGGCTCCGGTCTGCGGATCCGTATTGCCAAACACGGTCGTTATCGCCACCACATCGAGCTCCGGCGCCCGCAATGCGTGAATAATGGCCATCGCATCGTCCACGCCCGGATCTGTATCAATAACGACTCGCCGTTTGCCCTGTGCTGTCACGCCAGTCAGTCCTTCAGTAGCGATGCCGGAGTGTACCTCCGAGCTGTTGAGAAGGTAGATTTCGTAGGCTCAGGCGTTAGTGAGAGGCAACCGATGCAGAATCAAGTCCACAAAATGCTGACAGCGAACGCCCAGGCCACAGACGCTGCAAGCCTCGACAGACACTTCGGTGGAGGCGATATCCTCCCGCTCTGGATTGCCGAACCCTACATTGAGCTTGCGCCCGGAATCACCTCGGTACTCACGTCCAGGGCTGCCCGAGGATGGTACGGCTACGAAACTCGGCCAACGAGTTTGATGGATGCCTTCTGGGGCTGGATGGACCGACGCCACAACTGGTCGCGTGCCGCACTGCGAACCATTGTGAGTCCCAGTGTTGGAACCTCCATCGCTGTACTCATCGATCTGTTCACTGCCCCAGGCGATGGTGTCATCCTGCAGCCGCCAGTGTTCACGGACTTCAAGCCGCTGGTCGTCTCAGCGCAGCGCTCGGTAGTGCGCAACGCGCTTTCACTCACCGCCGACGGCTATCACATCGATCTAGAGGGACTCGAGGCTGCTGCCGCTAACGCGAGAACAACTGCACTCATTCTCTGTAATCCACACAACCCCGTTGGCCGTGTCTGGAGCACGTCCGAGCTCTCCGCGGTCGCTGAGATCTGCGCACGCCATCAGGTCTTCGTCATCGCTGATGAGCTGCACGCAGACATCACCCTGGACGCGTACCGATTTACTCCATTTGCTTCTGTGGTCGGAGACAGCGGGGTGTCATGGGCAGCGCTGCATGGTCCACTCAAGACCTTCGGCCTCGCCGGAGTCTGCGACACACTGCTCGTGACTGACGACGACAGCATCGCAAAGCAGTTCGAGACAAGAAGTGGACAGTTCCACCTCACCCGCAACAACGTGTTCGGCCTCGCTGCCTTTGAGGCTGCCTACAACACCGGTGATTCCTGGCTCGATAATCTGCTCGCACTTATCGCCACGAACAGGGACCTGCTGGCAGAGCAACTCCCGGCCGGCATCCAACTCTCCCCCATGGAAGGCACCTATCTCGCCTGGCTGGACCTGCGCGGGCTCAACATGGATGTGCCCGAACTCGCCACCTGGCTGAGTTCTGTGGCGCGCCTCGGGCTGAGCCCTGGTCACTGGTTCGGCAGAGAAGGAGCCGGCTTTGCCCGCATGACGATCGCCGCACCGACCTCACTAATCAAAGAGGCCGTGGACCGCCTCCGTGTCGCTGTTGGGGCGCGGGGATAGGATCGGCAGCAATGAGCAAAGAGCGAGCAGCGCACTCCGCCGAGTGGGATCCAGCTACCTGGCTGCTTACTGCCGGACGCCCCAAAACCCCAGGCCAGCCATTGAACGTGCCTCCAGCGCTGGCGTCGAACTTCTACCTACCGTCGGACCGTGTCTACTCCCGGGGCGAAGGCACCGAGACCGCGTGCGCGTTTGAGGAGATCGTGGGCGGCCTCGAAGGTGGGCGGGCGCTCGCGTTCAGCTCTGGCATGGCTGCCGTCGCAACCATCTTCCACCGTTTCGCTCCCGGATCGGTGTTAGCCCTCCCCAACGATCCCTACCATGCAGTGTCTGGACTGGCCGAGGAAGGCGAGAAACAGGGACGTTGGACTGTACTGCGGCTCGATATCGCCGATACCCAGGCCTGGATCGAGGCCGCTCAGTCTGCCGACCTCTTGTGGCTGGAGTCTCCTGCGAATCCGCTCATCACGGTGGCTGATCTGCCTGCAATCTGTGGGGCCCCACGCAGACCAGGCACGATACTTGCCGTAGACAGCACCTTTGCCACACCACTGTTGCAGCAGCCTCTGCAATACGGTGCCGACGTGGTGATGCACTCAGCGACCAAATTTATCGGCGGGCATTCCGACCTGCTGGCAGGCGTGCTCGTGGTCCGCGACGACGACTTCTATGACGAGCTCCACCAGCGACGGATCACCAACGGAGGCACGATTGGGGCCATGGAGGCGTTCCTCGCGACACGCGGCATCCGCTCGATGGCACTACGCCTTGAACGAGCCCAGGCAAACGCTGCGGTGCTGGCGGAGAGACTTCAGACACACCTGGAGGTCGCCCGGGTGCGGTACCCCGGACTCACCAGCCACGACACCCACGAGGTCGCAAAGTCATTCATGAGCGGGTTTGGGTCAATGCTGTCGTTTGAGACAACCGGCTCGGGCGAGCGAGCATCTGCTGTATGTAGTGCGACAAGGATCGTGGGCCACGCCACGAGCCTCGGCAGCATCGAGTCCACTATGGAACGACGAGCCGTGATCGAAGGGCAGCAAGGCATGCCACCAACGCTCATTCGCTTCTCTGTCGGCTGTGAGTCTGTCGAAGACCTTTGGCGCGACCTGACCCAGGCCCTCGACTCGACAAAGGGCCTCTAGCCTCCAGAATTCGGGTTAGCGGTCTCCGCGCCGACCCTTGAAGTTCGGATTCCCGCCGCCGCGGCCCGCATTCAGCCCTCGGCCGGTGGCATTGGGATGACCGCCTCGTGCTTTGTTGCCGGTTCCCCTGCGCACGAGATCATCGTGGGGCTCTACGCCATCCTCTT
>CAYUOD010000101.1:0-7715 GCA_964446225.1 uncultured Acidimicrobiales bacterium
TTTGGGGTATTGGTTGGTGGCGGCTGATGGTGGTGTGTTTGCGTTTGGGTCTGCGCAGTTCTACGGCTCAGCCGGGTCTGTCAGCCTCAGAGCCCAGGTGACTTCGATACATGCCACTGAGGCAGGATCGGGCTATCTCCTGGTTGCTGCGGACGGCGGAATCTTTACTTTTGGAGACGCTGGCTTCCTGGGCTCGGCGGTCGACCTAGTCACGATAAGCCCCGTCGTGGGCAGCGCAGGCTTCTAAGGTTGTTGGAGGTACTTATGAAACGTCACAAGAAGATATTGTCGGCGGCACTGGTTGTAACGCTCTTTTGGCTTCAGGCTGCAACGCCCATTGGCGCGCAGCAGATTGAGGACAGTGGACCCAACGAGGAGCCAGTACCCCAGGCTGCCGATACGCAGGCGGCTGCGGCTGACTTCCAAGCTGCCGACGGAACCGGCATCACCCTGGAAGGTCAGGGTTACGGGCACGGACGAGGCATGAGCCAGTACGGCGCGCTCGGCTATGCCGTCAATGGGTCCAGCTACAGCCAGATTCTGGCCCAGTACTACCAGGGCACCAACAAATCCACGCGACCCAACAGTCAGATTCTGGTGAGCCTGAGTGCTCTCTCCGGGTCGGTCACGATGCTGTACTCCGAGCAGCAGTACAGCGTTGCCGGCGTTGCCATTGCGGGTGGCAAGACTGCAAAGGTTCAGGCGCTGACCAGCAGTACCTTCCGGATCAGCACGAGTACGGGTGTCTGTGGCGGGACTTTCTCGACGCTTGCCGACGTCACGGGTACTGAGGACGTGCGCCCGCGCTACAAGAACACGGCCACCGACCGTTTCTACGTTGAGGCGCATCTCGCCACTGACCCTGGCGATGACTACACGAAGATGCTGCAGACGTGTAAGGACGGAAACCGTTACCGGGCCTACCGCGGTTCACTCTGGGCCCTGGCGGTGACCTCACCGGGCGGCTCCAGTACTCCGTACACCTTGAATGCTCTCCCACTGGAGAGCTACGTACAGGGAGTTGTGCCGCGCGAGAGTCCAGCCAGCTGGGGCGCGGTTGCGTCTGGGCGCGGATTGCAGGCACTCAAGGCCCAGTCTGTGGCCGCACGCTCATACGCGCTGAGTCTGGCTCAGAGCAGAATTGCCAGTAACACCGACTGGACGACAGATACCTGCGACACGACCGCATGTCAGGTCTACATGGGTGCTGGTTCGTGGAGTATCTCTGAGGGGCATTGGCAACCAATGGATTCAGTTGGTGTCGGTGTCCACAAGCAACCTTTCAACGCCTACTCGCGTCAAGCCGTGGCTGAAACCGCAGGTGAGGTCAGGGAATGGCCCGGTGGCGAGATCGCCCTCACCGAGTTTGCGTCCTCACACGGTGGCTATTCGGCTCCCAAGTCTGAAGGCCATGTCTTTGGGGCGAACAAAGATCTTGGCGACTCGGTTATCTTCCCCGCCGCCCAGCGCTGGACGAAGACGATCTCCTACGCGAGCCTCGAGGCTGCCTACCCGAAGATCGGAACGTTCAAGAGCTTCGCAATAACGAAGCGAAACGGATACGGCGAATGGGGTGGACGAACGCGCGAGATTGTTATTACCGGAACGCAGGGAACCGAGGTCATCAAGATTGCGAACTGGGCAGGTGACACTTTCCGCAGGAAGTTCGGACTGCGCTCTGATTGGTATCGCGTCAAAGGAAAGCAGACCTCCGGTTTCTGGTTGGTTCGACCCGACGGTGAGGTGCGCGGCTATGGCGGCGCTGTTCACTACGGGGATATGAGTGAAAGGCCACTGAATCTGCCGATCGTGGGCATGGGGTCGAGCGCCTCGGGCGCGGGCTACTGGCTCGTTGCCACAGATGGCGGCATCTTCAGCTTCGGTGACGCGGCATTCTACGGTTCCACCGGCGATATCAAGCTCAATAAGCCGATCGTGGCAATGGCCGCGCAGCCAAACGGTGGAGGCTATTGGTTCGTTGCCAGCGATGGTGGGGTATTCAGCTTTGGAACTGCGAAGTTCTACGGTTCGATGGGCGGTACAAGGCTCGTGAGTCCGGTTGTCGGGATGGCTGCAACTCCGTCTGGCAAGGGCTACTGGCTCGTGGCCGCGGACGGCGGCGTATTCGCTTTTGGCGACGCCAGTTTCTTTGGCTCGATTGGTGGCACGAAGCTGACGAATCCGGTTCAAGGTATGGCGTCTCACCCGGATGGGAAGGGCTACTGGTTCGTCGGCACTGACGGGACGGTCTACTCCTTCGGGTCAGCGAAGCTCATTGGAGCCCAGGTAGCGGTGCCCGCTGGGGAATCTCCTGTGGTCGGGATTGCTGTGCGACCAGAGGGCGACGGATACTGGATTGTGCGCTCGAACGGACTGAGTTATGCACGCTCAGCTACGGACTATCCGACCTCTGAAATGGGCCCGACGGTGGTCGGAATAGCGCGTCCGGGCTGACGCTGCCTGTGTGTCTGTCCAGCGGCTTCAAGCACCCTCAAAAAACGACTAATCTCGGTCGATCGTGACTTCGCCAATAACGCCATCTCCACCCGTTGTTGCCGTCTTGGTGACACACGATCCAGGCGACTGGTTTGATGATGTCCTGGCCAGCCTGAAAGCCCAGGACTATCCCACTTTTGGGGTCCTGGTGCTCGATTCGAGCGGGGACAGTTCTGTTGTCGACAAGGTTGCGGCACAACTTCCTGCCGCGAGCGTGCGCAGTGTCGGCGCTGATCTCGGATTCTCTGAGAAGGCGAACATGGTGGCAGGCCTCGTCGAGGGCGCCGCCTACTACCTCTTCTGCCACGACGACGTCGCGCTGGCACCTGATGCGACCGGCATCATGGTGCGAGAAGCGACTCGTTCGAACGCCTCCATCGTCGGTCCGAAGACTGTCCAGTGGTCTGATCCCCGTCGTCTTCTGGCCGTTGGATCGTCGGCTGACAAAACCGGGTCGATCGCACCGTTCGTGGAACCGGGCGAACTCGATCAGGAACAGCATGACCGTGTGCGCGACGTGTTCTTTATTCCTGGCGGCTGCACGCTCGTGCGGGCTGACCTGTTTCATGAGCTGCGCGGCTTCGATACCGAGATGGAGTACCTGGGCGAAGACCTCGATCTTTGTTGGCGCGCTCAGGTCGCCGGTGCTCGCGTAATGGTCGCGCCTGACGCGGTGGTACGCCACGTCGAGGCGCTCGGCGGGCGCCGCGGGGTTGATGATCGTCGCAAGCTTCAGGCACGGCACCGAGTCCGCAGTCTGCTTTCCTGTTCGGGTTTCTTGAGTCTGGTGTTTATTGTCCCCATAGCGCTCCTGATGACGCTGGTGGAGGCGATCTACGCCCTGCTCCACGGCCGCATCTCCCACGCGAAGGATGTCGTCTTCGCGTGGACCTGGAACTTCAGGCGAATCGGATCCTTGTACAGAAAGCGTCGCAGGGTCGCCAAGTCGCGGACGGTAAGCGACTTTGATATCTGGCGGCTGCAGACCCGTGGCAGCGCGCGACTCCGCACGTTCATTGCTGATCAACTCCAGAACGATCAGCGTTGGCGTCAGGTCGCTGATCGGGGTCGCGAGGTCGCTGGATCACTCAGAGGTGGATCGGGTCGCACGGTTGCGTTACTCGTTATAGGTGTCGTCACACTGCTCGGATTTGGTGGACGAAACCTCATTACGCGCGGCATCCCCGACTTTGGCGACTTCATCCCACTCGCCGACGGGTGGACAGCGATTTTCTCGACTGCCGCAAATGGAATCGATAGCCAGGGCATAGGGGCGGAGGTGCCAGCCTCCAGTGGTGAGACGCTGTTGGGAGCTATTCAATTTCTTACCTTCGGCACTTCGTCACTTCTTCGCTACGTGGCTGCTCTTGGCGCGATCCCCCTGGGACTGTATGGCGCATGGCGCGTGGCACGTCCGATTGGCTCCCGGCGCGCTGGTGCAGCGGCCGTGGCGGTCTACGCATCGGTGACCTTTGGCATCGACGCGCTCTCCGCGGGTTCGTGGTCGTTACTCGTGGCGTACGCGGCGGCGCCGTTCGTTTTTGTTCGGTTGTTGCGCCTTGGCGGGCACGCGCCCTACGGCGACCGCCATGGGTCACTTGGTGCCAACTCGGTCCAGCGCTCGTTCGCGTACCAGACCATGAGCCTTGGGCTCGTGGTCGGCTTCACTCTTGCGTTCAGCCCGCAGGCGGTTTTCCTGGCTCCGCTGATGGCAGTCGGTCTGCTGGTAGGTGCGTTCGCAACGGGTAGGCCTGTCGACGGCATCAGAAGTTTCCTGGGCGCGATCCTCGGCGTTGCGCTGGGCGTCGCCTTGAATGCGCCTTATCTGTGGTCTCGATATGACGCTGGGCTCGATCTGGCGGAGCTCTGGGGTACGAATCGTTTTCTTGAGTCGGCCAAGTTCGAGGACATTGCGAGCTTCAACCTCGGAGATCATGGGAGTGTCCTCGGCTGGGGACTCCTCGCCATCGCTGCACTGGGTCTGTTTGTGGCGCGCGACTGGCGGGCCGCTTGGGCCGTGCGGGCCTGGTCGGTGTGCATTGTTGGTGTTGGTGCGACCTGGGTCGTGGCCCAGGGTTGGCTTTCGGTCGATATGCCCGCTCTTCCCTTTGTCCTGCTGGTGGCTGCGCCGGCGGTCGCTCTGTCAGCTGCGATCTTCGTGGCGTCTATTGAGCAGGATGTGATCACACTCGGCTTTGGTCCGCGGCAGCTCGTGGCTCCGCTCGGACTCTTGCTGATTGCAGTCGTCATGGTTCCTGTGCTCTCGGCGTCCTTGGATGGAAGCTGGGGCATGCCTCGCGGGGGCATTCAGTCCAGCGTTTCGTTCGTATCCAACGTGGACGATGGTTCTCATCGCGTGCTTTGGATTGGTGATCCGGTGCTCCTGCCCGGCTACTCCTGGCCGATCTCGCCTGATGTTTCAGTTGCTGTGTCTACCGATGGACCTCCGCAGTTGAGCAGTCGATTCGGGCTTCCCAGCGAGGCGGCGGGAGAGCCGTTCGTCGATGTACTTGAGCGCATGATGGGCGCCGAGACGTCCCGCGCTGGTCGTACGTTGGGTTCGCTTGGGGTGCGCTACGTCGTACTCGTCACCTCAGACGCGCCCGCATTTGCCGGCGGACGCTCTCGACCCGTCTCTGTCCGCCTTGAGCAGGCCATCGCTGCACAGCTTGACCTCGCACCGACGGTCACGACACCCGACATCCGGGTTTTCGAGAACCAGGCCTGGCTGCCTACGCGTTCGATCCTGACTACAGAGCTTGTAGCGGCGTCGGCGCTGGATCCTGAGTCCTTGGAGATCACAGGATTCTGGAATGAGCCACCCCCGTTGGCAGGCGCGGTCAAGACTGGTGACACGGTGTACCTGTCGGAGGACCAGCTCAAGGATTGGGACGTGTCGGTGGGCGGCGACCCGGTCAGTGGCGCACCGGGATTCGGGTTTGGATCCACGCTTGCTGTTGCCCGGGATGGTCAGTTTGTGGCCGATCGAAGAAGCCCTGCCGGTGCGCAAACCACGGCTCTCATACAGATTGGGCTCTTTGTTCTGATCGCCATCGTCATGATCTGGGCGACGAACAGGTTCACGGCGCCGGAGTTACTGACACCACAAGAGGTAGCGCCAGACTTGGCACCGCTCGCATCGCCAGAGGTGCAGCCCACGACGATGAGTGCTGAGTCTGTGAGTGCTGAGTCTGTGAGCGCTGAGTCTGTGAGCGCCGGGTCGGAACCGGCCGCAGAGGCCAGCTTCGACGCTGAGACTGATGACGTAGATCCGCCCAAGAAACGGCGGCGCTTTCGTCGGAACAAGGGTGAGGATCGATGAGACTCCCACGCCTGATTATTCTTCTCATAGGTTGCGGCGTGCTGGCCGCGGCCTTCCTGCTGGACGCACCTGAGCAGTCGGTTGCAGATCAAAGCAACCCGTTTGTCGTCAGCGCGCGGCCCTATTCCACCGCCGACGAATTCGACTCAACCTGGATCTGTCCTGTGCTCCAGTCGGCTGACCTCGGTGTTGATACTGAGGCGCAGTTGGTGTTGGTGAATCCGCTGGATTCCGAACAGACTGCCCGGATCACTTTTGATGGCCGCAGCACACCAAGCGAGATCACTGTTCTAAAGCTCGCTCCTCTCAGCCGTACTGTGGTCGACGACAGTGAGTTGCCCGACGAATCTGAGCGGGCCGCACTCGTTGAGGTCTCTCATCGTTCTGTCGTGGTTGCTCGGACCTTCCAGGCAGAACAGGGCGAGGACACTGCGCCGTGCAGCAACCAGATCAGCAGCCAGATGGTCGTCGCATCAGGCAGCACCCGGCTCGACGCTAGGCAGGTACTGGTTCTTCATAACCCGTTTGCTGAAGACGCGGTTGTGGACATTGTCGCTGCAAGCGACGCGGAGTTTGGGTTCTTTGCTGCAGGAGAACTCGAGGGCATTGTGGTCCCGGCGGGCTCAATACACACCGTGTCCATCGACGCAGCCGTTAGGCGGCGCGATCTTCTCAGTCTGTTCGTGACCCTCCGCAAGGGCAGGGTCGTAGCCGATCGCCTGATGCAGTTCGATGGCTCGGAGGAGCGCCGGGGCTTCTCTGCTGATCTGGCTTCACCTGCAATGAGTGATGTTTGGTACGTGCCTGTTGGACCTCGTACCGAGATTGAGCAGTTGGTGCTGTTTAATCCTGGTGACGTACCCGCAGAGGTGGACGTCGAGTTCCAGGCGGGCGACACTTTCGTGCCCCCGCTACAGCGCACGGTGCCGCCCACAGATTTCGTGGTAGTTGATATTCCGGCTGAGTCTCCGTCGTTGGAGACCGGCGCGCAGCACGGCATGGTGATTCGTACCCAGAACGGGGTAGATATCGCCGTGGACCTCATCGCTGGCGAGGACCTTGAGGCAGCTCAGTTGCTCGATAGGCTGGCGAGCTTCGATATGAGTGCAACCGCAAACCGCTCCGCTCGTGAGTGGATCGTACCGACGCTGCGGGTCGATGAGTTTGTGACTGGTGTCCTCGTGATCCAGAACCCCACGGACGCGTCGGTGGAGGTTTCGGTGGACGCACTTTCCGGCGGATCCCGGAGCACTCTCCAGGCGCTCGTGCTAGCTCCCAGAAGCGTTGAGGTCGTTAGCTTGGACGTTGAGTCCGATGTGGCGTTGGTGGTGACGGGCACTGGTGAGATTGTCGTGGCCTCAGCCCTGTCTGAGGAGCGTCCCGCAGCCGCGGGGTGGGCGCCAGCGGTACCGGTTGTGGACAGTGAGTGATCTCGTAATCGCAGCTGTGATCATCGCTGCGGTCGTGCTCGTCGCGCTCGTCATTCGGCGGACGCAGTCGGACGTTCCTACTCAGATGGAGAAGTACGCGGTTCCAGATCAGCTTGACCGCGCCGATTTCGATAGGCCTGATGCAGCGTGGCTGCTTGTCGTGTTCACGTCGGCCACCTGTTCGGCCTGCCAGAACGTGCTTACGGCGGTGGCTCCACTGGCCAGTGACGAGCTATGCGTCCAAGAGGCCGAGTATGTAAGAGACCGTGGGCTGCACGACCGCTACGCGATTGATGCCGTACCGGCGTTAGTGCTGGCTGACGAAACGGGTCTGGTCCGTTATACCGCCCTGGGACCTCAGAAGTCCGCTGAGCTGTGGCTTGCCGTCTCGGACGTTGTCGCGTCGCCTAGTTAGACCGGCTCATCGACGATGTCGGTGGCGATAGATTCGCTGTCGACGTTTGCTG
>CAYUOD010000102.1:0-1430 GCA_964446225.1 uncultured Acidimicrobiales bacterium
TCCGCAGCTCAGATTCCGCGACCGAAACGCTGAACACTGCGTACTACCAATGATGATGAAACAAGACCTGTACTTACAAGCAGGGCCAGATAGGCACGGGGTTCGCTGCGATGAAGACGCAACGTCTGCTTGGCGCTGGAGCGAGCCTCCGCTTTTTCTCCGAGCGAAGCGTGAGCGAAAGCAATCTGGCCCTGGATACGAGCCATGCCGAGATCGTCGTCCTCAAACTCGGGATGACGCTCAACCAGTCCGTTCAGCGCAGCAATACGATTCTGCCAACCCTCCGCGTAGAAAGACGTCCGCCCCCACAGCACGGTGACCAGAGGTTCCTGAACGACGCCCACCCGGGTATTCTTGGCCATCCTCAGGATGAAGTCGTAGTCCTCGGCGTATCCACCTGCGAGCGTCTCGTCAACCGGCCCAGCGGCGTCGAGGGCTGATCTGGTAAAGAGATAGCCGGACGGATGGGCCTCTACGATCCGAGAACGCAGGAGGTCAGGTACCGTGATCTCTTCGAAGTCAGGGATGCGCTCGGTGAAACGAGCGTCGAACTCGATCTCAATTCCCGTAACGACGAAGCCGAAGTCAGGGTGAGTCTCCAGCAAGCCCACCTGCTTCGCAAGCTTGTCGCCAAACCAGGCGTCGTCGTCGTCGCAGAAGGCCAGAATATCGTGCCGGGCAACAGCCAGTCCGCTGTTGCGGGCGCCGGCCAGTCCTGGGGTTGCCTCGTTAGAGATGACCCGCACGGTCCGCTGGTTCCCGTCAACTGACTTATCCTGCACGAGCGTTTCGTCGGGGCTCGTCTTATCGAACACGACGACCACTTCGATGTCACCGCAGTAGCGCTGATCCAACACGCTCTTAATCGCCCGCCGTACAAGTTGCGGGCGGTTGTGGGTGGCAATCACGACGGAAACGGCTGGTCGAACGGCCTCAGCGAAAGGCAGTGCTTTGCGAGTTGTGCCTGGCTTGGTATCCCGGCCCAGGTAGCCGTAGCGAGCAAGCAGCGGCCAGGTGAGTGCAGTCACAGTCCGCTTCGCCGACCCAGGCATCTCGCTGATCCAGGCATCATCCTGCTTGAGCTGAATTCTCCCCTCACTGAAGCGCATCGGATTTCCCGCAACCGTGTGGGTCGGTGTGAGCTCAGCCCAACTGTCGCCGAGATAATCAGGATGGGGGTCCACGTGAAGACCTGCAAGACCCAACTGGGCCCGCACCGAAGCCACAGGGTCACTCATAAAGTCCTCGTAGCGCAGGCGCCGGACGGGCACTCCCCGCAGGAGCCCGAGGAGCAGGTTGTAGCTCAACCAGCGGGTAGCGCTTTCCCACGGGCTGTAGCGGGGCATGTACTCGACCTGGTCGGTGACTTCGGGACGAACCTTCTTGCGCATCCAACTGTGAGCAACTGCTCTGCTGTCCCGCACCAGATG
>CAYUOD010000102.1:1530-7702 GCA_964446225.1 uncultured Acidimicrobiales bacterium
TCCAAAGCCACATGGAGTTCTGCCTCGGTCATCACCAGGCAAACCTCGCCAGCATCAGCAAGTCGATTCGAAAACAGGATCTGGTGATCGTCCACGTGCTCACCCAGGTCCGGCCGACGGGGCACCACTATTGGCACAACGCCGCTACGGCGAGCCTGGCTGATCGTCGACGGTCCTCCGTGGCAGACGACAATCGCTGACTGCTCCAGCGCATTCCTGAGTTCCTCGACGGTCAAATAGGACATGGAGTCAACATCGGCGGCCGGGTCGGAGGTTCCTCGTTGCACAAGAACCTGTGCAACCGAACCTCTGGAGACGGCCCAATGGTTTATCCACGACACAAGACGGTCAAAGGGATGGTGATCAGTTCCCACTGACACGAAAATACTGAGCCCGACCTGCTCCGCTTCGGACTCCCCATCGGGTTTCTCTTCGCGTAGTTGGCCGGACTGTTCGGTGGTGGTCACAAGACCCTGCCCACGACTTCGCCGTCCGGGTAGAGAGCCAACTGCTCGTCCCACTGCAACAAGAAGCGATCGGCAAGGGGATAGCAGATCCGGCCGGTCATCGTCCTGGAGTCGAGACGGTCGTACACCTCGATGAAGATCGTAGGAATGCGCAGCAGTTTCGCGAAGATGAAGAAGGGCAACGCGACTCCCGCGCCGTTGGACACCACAATGTCGGGACGTTCCCTACGCAGTGTCGAGAAGGCCAATGCGGTGTTCCGAAGCAGGTTCGGAATGTTTCTCGTCGTTGGATGATGGGCCCAGACCACACGCTCGTCCGCCAACAACGAACGACTATCGGTCTTATCAAACGTGACCCAGAGACGATCATGCTCGGACCACCAGTCCTCGAGCACATGCAGCTGATCCAGATGTCCACCAGACGAACAGGCAAACAAGAGCTTCATGCCACAACCCCAGGAATGAGGTATCGGGGGGTCGAAAATACGAAGGACATCCGTCATCAATCGGTCACCAGTCCCGAAATGTGACGTGCTGTGTGGAATTACGCGGAAGCCTTGGCTGGGCGTAGTTCAGACTTCTCAAGCAATACGCTGCCCAGGATTGATGCGCCAGCCAGCGTCATCATGCTCTTCAGCTCACCAAGTTCTCCGAGCGTCGTCCGGCCGGCCGTGGCGCTGAGAACGACGGTGTCGCTGAGAGCTGCAAAAATCTGTGCGTCTGCATACGACAGCGCTGGCGGAACATCGATAATCACGATGTCAGCCCAGTTGGATGCCGCTTCGAGCAACGTCTCGATGCGCGCAACCGAGGGCACGAGGTTCGACGTCTCCACTCCGCTCTCGGTGTCAACATCCGCGTCTTCATTGAGGAAGTTGAATGAGTCCACACGCCCTGAGGGCAGGACGCGCAACTTGGGGCTCACGGCTACAAAGCCGACTTCGTTGGTGCCATCCAGGACCTGCTGGAGCCCGTCACGGTCTTCCACAGTGAAGATGGCATCAATATCATTGCGCTGACGGTCACCGGCGACAAGCACAACATGCTTGCCAGCTTCCTCAAGCGCCAGTGCCAGGTTGGTTGACACCATCGCGTGAGCCGGCGTCTGATCTGCAGAAGCCACGACCAGCTTGTTCTGCCCGGCACTGTCGACCTCAGCCGAGAGCACCGCGGCTGCCAGGCGCCGGTACGAGTGCGCCTCATCTGAGTTCGGATTCGTGCGCATCACAGGATTGCCCACTCGCACAGCCTCGCCGCGCAAGTGTGCCAGAACTGGTGAGCCTGTTTCGGACTCAATGTCCTTGGCGTTGTAGACCCGATCAAGGGTGCGATCAAACATGAATGCCACGCCAACGAACAACAACAACCCAACGAGTCCGCCAGCAAGCAGCGGCATCAGGCTGCTGACGCCCCGCCTGGACTCAGGAAGAGTTGCCTGACTGACGACCTCTCCGCCGTCGACAACCGTGCTCTCAGCGGAGTTGATCTGGGTAGAAAGAATCGTTGCCTGGCTAGCAGCCACTTCGCGCTCAGTCGCGGCGTTAGCAAGATCCTCCGGAGAAGGCCGAGTAAATGGAGGGGGCTCAATGAGCGCAGGTTCGACAACGATTGGCTGCACGTCTTCTGCGCGCGAACCGCGGTTCGCAATCGCCAGTTCGGTGAGTCGTTGACCTTCATCACGCGCCCGCCGTTCCTCGACCGCGACAGCAATGTCATAGGCCACGTATGCGTCCTGCTGAGCGAGTACAAGGTTGGCCGAAGCAAGGCTTTCCGTGGCTGCTGTCAGCTCGTCGGTCAACACGGTTATCTCGAACTCGAGAGCCCGCGTCGGCGCTGACACCCGATAATCGAGGTACGCGTCTGCCAGAGCCTGAACGTTCACCATCGCCACCTGGGCGACGTTGTCGTCGAATCGGAACTGGAGAACCTCGGTGTTCGCAATCGCGTTCACCGATAGCCCAGCAACAAGATCGTCCACCGGTGTAGATACGCCCGGTGTTGCCGCGGCCAGTTCAGCAACCTCACGCGAAGTCGCAATCTTCGTCTCCGTCGAAAGGTTTACGAGTTGCTCTTCGCGCGCGGCCCGGAGTGGTTCATCGGTGAACGAACGCACGAGAACCTCTGAGGTGGCTCGAAACTTGCCCGGGGTGGAGGGAGTCAGTAGCTGCACCATCAGCACGCCAAGTACCGCACCAGCAAGCACAATCCACCAGCGTCGGCGAAGTACGCCGAGGTAGTACGAGAATTCGACCGAGTCAGAGGTCATCGACGGTTTCCTGGTAGCGGGAGGCTCAAGAACAACTCAAGCGTAATCCTAGAGATCCTCGACCAAGAGGGACCAAACATGAGGACTAACGAGAATCTGTCATCAGGAAAGTTCGGACTGAGTGCTGCCCTGCCAGGCACGATGAAGCTCAGAGTAGATGCCACCGGCATCCTTGAGCTGCTCGTGGTGGCCAGTCTCGACCAGGTGACCGTGGTCAAAGACCAGCACAAGGTCTGCTGCCTCGGCGGTGGAAAGCCGGTGAGCAATTGACACCGTTGTGCGTCCACGAGCAAGGTTGGCCAAGGCAACGCCAAGGGCGCGTTCAGTCTCAGGATCAACCGCACTTGTGGCCTCGTCGAGTACCAACAAGCCGGGATTCGCCAGCTGCGCACGCGCCAAGGCGACAAGCTGCCGCTCGCCAACGGACAGACTCTCGCCCCGACTTCCAGCCTGCGTGTTCAGGCCATGGCTCAGTCGCTTGATCCACCACTGCAGTCCCAGCGCTGCAAACGCCGCCTCGGCGTCATCGTACGTAGCGCCAGGCCGACCAAACTGCACGTTCTCAGCCACGGTTGTGTCGAAAAGGAACCCATCCTGGGGCACCATCCGCACCGCTGCGTGGCGTGACTCCGCTGAAATCTCGTTGAGAGGCAGACCGGACAGGCAAATCGACCCGGCAGTGGGATCAGCGAGCCGCACAAGAAGCTTGGCAAATGTCGTCTTGCCGGAGCCTGTTTGTCCAACGACAGCCACGTTCGTGCCTGCAGGTATCTCTACATCGATGCCCTTCAGCACCTCGTCGCCAGTCCGGTAGCTGAAGCGAAGACCCTGCACCGAAATATCCGGCGAGCCGGCTGTGAGTGTGAGGCCAGGTGACGGCTCCACAATCTCGATCGGCATTGCCAGCACCATGAGAATCTTGCGCCAACCAGCAAGCGCCGTCTGTGTCTGATCCATGATCTCAGAGATGTCAGCCACTGGTGCAAGGAGCAGGCTCGTCAAGAAGAGAAAGGCGATCATGGCTCCGGTCTCGATGCCCCAGCCCGGGCCATAGAGCACGCCCACCGCGATGACCGCCGAGACACTGAGAGCACCAAAGAAGTCACCCAGAGGAAAAGACACAGCGAAGTACCGATTTGCATGAATCTCCGCTCGGTACACACGCCCGATCGCTGCCTGCATTCGATCTCGGCCGCGCCGCTGAACGCCATAGGCACGCACAACTGCGGCACCGGTAACCTGCTCAGAAATTTCAGAGGCTGAGTCGGCCACACGCGAGCGCACAAGGTCATAGGACGAAAGTTGACGGCGCTGAAGCATCCTGAACAGCGGCAGAAGTGGAACGAAAACAACGACGGCAACCAGAGCGAGTTGCCACGAGTAGAAGAACATCACCGCGAACGTTCCGAGGATCAGCGTGCTGTCGACAATCCAGCCGACGCCGCCCCACTCGGTGAAGCGGGCGAGTGCGTCGATGTCACTGGTCACTCGAGTAACCAACGCACCCTTGGCTGTGGCGCTGTGGTCGCCCAGCGAGAGCCGATGCACATGTTCAAAGACTTTGATGCGCAGGCCATAGAGCGTGTCCTCAGCAGCAGTAAGCAAGCGCACTCGAGTCAGGCGAATGAGGAAGTAAAGCAACACCAACGAGAGGACAGCAACGGCACAACTGACGTACACGAACGTCGGCCTGAACCCCTCGGGGCCCAGCACTCCTCGATCCAAGATCTGTTGAGCCATCACCGGGACCGCCAGACGCGACAGCGCCGATACAACGGCCATAACCACAGATGCGGCGAAGCCTGCCTTCAGCTCGGGTGAAGTAGCGACTCCTGCTCGCAGGATCGCTACAGCACGAGCCTGCTCAAGTTCCTCCACCGAGAGTCCACTCATGCGCCACCTCCCGGAACCGAAGCGCCCGCTTCGTCATAGGCCGTCACCAGAGCTTCATAGTCAGGATCCTTCAGAAGCTCGAGGTGAGTACCATCCCCGCGCAGACGCCCGTCGGCCAGAAACAGCACACGCTCCGCCAGGCGGATAGTCGACAAGCGGTGCGCCACAATGAGTGTCGTTGCATCCAGATCGCTGCGCAGATGGCCCAAGATCTCGGCTTCTATGGCCGGGTCGATGGCTGAGGTCGCGTCATCAAGCAGAAGGAGCCGTGGCTTGTGCACCAGCGCTCGAGCGAGGGCAATACGTTGACGCTGACCGCCCGACAGAGTTACGCCTCGTTCTCCCACCTCGGTTGCGTCACCGTCGGGAAGTACATCCATGAACTCGTCGACACACGAAACCTGCAACGCCCAGTCATACACGGGCTCGCTCACCGGGCGACCCAGGGTTACGTTCTCCCTCACCGAATCCGCGAACAGGAACGTCTCCTGAAACACCAGAGCCACGTCTTGTCGCAGCGCTACGGAGGAGACCTTCTCCAGCTCGATGTCTGCGATCGAGATCTCGCCACCGGAGGGTCGGGCGAGACGGGTAACAAGGTCGAACAAGGTTGATTTACCACCGCCGGTCGAGCCGACGATCGCCACGACCTCACCTGGGTTGATGCTGACATCAAGATGGTCAAGTACGACCTCTTGCTCATAAGCGAACGAGACGTCATCCAGGCGCAGGCCCAGTGCCCCGTCAGGCAGATCTTCTCCTGGCCTGGGCTGAGGATCGTCTGGCTCAGCCAAAAACTCCGCAACCCGATCCATCGCCACCACCGAGTACGGCATCTCCTCAAGCAGATACCCCACAACCCGCAGAGGAAAGGCCATCAACGTGAACAGCGTCATCACCTCGACGACCTGGCCCGTCGTAAGGCTGCCCATACCGACGCGCCAGGCACCAAGTGCGAGCACAATGATGGTGCCCGCGACGGGCACTAACTCGAGCGCGGGCTCATAGCCAGCGCGAAGCGTGCCGACACGCATCCGAGACTCCCGCAACTGTTGAGCCTTTTTGCCAAGGCGACGTACCTCAGCATCCTCGCGACCCAGGGTCTTCACGACCATCACGCCATCGAAACTCTCATGGGCGGTTGCCGAGACCTCGGCCACCTCACGCTGCACTGCAGCTGCTGGCTCCTCGACGAGCTTCGTATAGAAGTGGTTGGCCACACCGAGTATCGGAAAAAGCAGGAGAGCGACGGCCAGCATGTATACGTCAAGAAACGCGAGACGGACAATGGCCACAACGACCATCATCAACACGCCCAAGGTGAATGGGAGCGGATTGATGACCTCCGCAGCCATCTGCACATCGTTGTCTGCTCGTGACAGCAGCTCTCCAGCGGAACGATCTCGATGGAACCGCAGCGACACACTGAGGTAGCGCTCAGCCAATGCCACCCGCAACGCTGCCTTCATCTGGGCATGAGCCATACCGGCGAAGAAGCGCCTGAAGATGACAGATACGACGCGCAGCATTGCGAAGCCCATGACGA
>CAYUOD010000103.1:0-7615 GCA_964446225.1 uncultured Acidimicrobiales bacterium
AGAACATCCGGCTTGAACGGGACGACCGAAGCCAGAGGCTGAATACGTTCGGCAAGTTCCTCGATGACCATTGACCCACAGACCCCGCAGGCCGAAGAAATTGTGCCTAGGCGAACGTGCTCTGGAACAACTCGTCCAGCGGTCTCTACTGAGACCACGTTGAACTCGGTTTCAGCCGCCGGACCGGTGCCGCAGTACCGAATACCTGAGATCGGATTGTCGGCCAGGTAACCCTCTGCGAGGCAGAATCCAGCGGCCAGCTCAAAGTCGTTTCCCGGTGTGCGCATCGTGGTTGCCACAGTGAGACCATCAAGTCGGATCTCAAGGGGTTCCTCGACCAAGAGCTCCTCGGGACCAAGCGCGTTCACCTCACCTCGAACAGCGTCAATCATGAACTGTCGTGTTCTTCCTCGGCGCATCGCTTTCACGCTACAGCCACGCCCTACGCTTGGAATCCCACGATCAGCCAGCGAGGAGATTCAACAATGATCCGCCATTGTGTGTTGCTCACATGGAAGCCCGAGACCACAGACGAACAGGTCCAGGATCTGATCGACGCGCTCGCAGGGCTACCGGAACTTATTCCCGAGCTGAAAAGCTACAAGCTTGGCCGAGATCTCGCTCTCAGCGACGGGAATGCGACGCTTGGGATTACCGCGGACTTCGATGACATCGGTGGCTGGCGCGCCTACACCGACCACGTGACCCACCAGCAGATCATCGTCGAGAAGATACGCCCCATCATGGCAAGCAGAACTGCTTGCCAGTTCGAGCTCTAGAGACAGCGAAAGCGCTCTAAAACGACAGCTGCGCAGCCCGGCCTAAGCCAAGCTGCGCAGCATTAGAGAGTTGGCAGGACTTAGAAGTCCATGCCGCCCATGTCTGGCATTGCGCCACCGCCGCCTTCGCTTGGGGCGTCGACGATCACTGCCTCGGTGGTGAGGAACAGCGAAGCAATCGACCCGGCGTTCTGCAGCGCAGCGAGCGTGACCTTCGCAGCGTCGATGACGCCGGCTTCGACAAGGTCTTCGTATTCATCGGTCGCGGCGTTGAGACCCTCGTTACCAGAGAGGTCCATCACACGGGCAACGACGACGCCGCCTTCCATGCCAGCATTCTCTGCGATCTGACGCAGAGGAGCGGTCAACGAGGCAAGCACAACGCGTGCACCTGTCGCCTGGTCGCCGCTGAGACTGTCCGCCACTGCCTTCACAGCGTCGTACGAGCGCACCAGAGCGACACCGCCACCAGGAACCACACCGGACTCGATCGCGGCACGGGTGGTGCTCACAGCATCTTCGATGCGATGCTTCTTCTCTTTGAGCTCGACCTCAGTTGCTGCTCCGACCTTGAGCACAGCGACACCGCCACTGAGCTTGGCAAGACGCTCTTGGAGCTTCTCGCGGTCATAGTCCGAATCGGTGTTATCGATCTCGGCCTTGATCTGAGCCACGCGACCCTCGACGTCGCCGGAGTCGCCAGCGCCCTCGATGATTGTGGTCTCGTCCTTGTTCACCACGACGCGGCGAGCGCTACCGAGCAGATCAAGCGTCACTGCGTCTAGCTTGAGGCCGACCTCTTCGGAGATGACCTGACCACCGGTCAGAATCGCCATGTCAGCCATCATTGCCTTGCGGCGGTCACCGAAGCCCGGGGCCTTCACGGCCACGGAGGTGAAGGTGCCGCGAATCTTGTTCACAACCAATGTGGCAAGTGCTTCGCCGTCTACGTCCTCGGCGAGGATGACCAGTGGGCGTGAGGTCTGCATGACCTTCTCGAGCACCGGTACGAGGTCACGGATGTTGGAGATCTTGGAGGATACAAACAACAGGTACGGATCGTCGAGCACGGACTCTTGACGCTCAACGTCGGTGGCGAAGTACGGCGAGATGTAGCCCTTGTCGAAGCGCATGCCCTCAACGAGGTCCATCTCCATACCGAAGGTCTGACCCTCTTCAACGGTGATGACGCCGTCCTTGCCGACGCGCTCTATGGCATCGGAAATGATGGTGCCGATCTCGGGGTCAGCTGCGGACACAGCTGCCACATTCGCAATCTGAGCCTTGTCCTGCGAGACGTCGATGGAGAGGTCCTCAATGGCCTCGACTGCTGCAGCAAGCCCGGCTTTGATGCCGACCTTGAGCTCCATCGGGTTAGCTCCGGCTGCGATGTTCCGCAGACCCTCAGACACCATGGCCTGGGCCAGCACCGTTGCTGTGGTGGTTCCGTCACCAGCGACGTCGTCCGTCTTCTTGGCAACTTCTTTGACCAGTTCGGCGCCGATGCTCTCAACCGGATCCTCGAGCTCAACCTCTTTGGCAATGGACACGCCGTCATTGGTAATTGTGGGTGCACCCCACTTCTTGTCCAGAACTGCGTTCCGACCCTTGGGGCCGAGGGTGACGCGAACGGCGTCAGCGAGCTTGTTCATGCCCGCCTCAAGCGAGCGGCGCGCCTCTTCGTCAAAAGAGATCAACTTTGCCATGCTGTGGCACTTCCTTTGGTAGATGGCCACCTGAGGTGACCTTCGGCGACCCCAGATTGGTCGCTTGGACTTCTTACCGGAGGCCGACAAGCAGCCGTATCCGGGTTCTTCAGCTTCCGATCTTAGCAGTCTCCGTTGCCGACTGCTAAGTAGGAGGTCACAAAAATATGCAATATTTGTCACCGAAACACAAACGTCTCAAGTGCCCAGTAGCGTTCCACTGGTGGATACTCCCCCGCAGCTGCGCACGATTGCTCACCGTTACACGGTTCCAGAGCTACTTGACGCCAAGAAAGCCACCAGCGTCTCTGTTTGCCTGCCAGCTCGCAACGAAGCTGCCACGTTGTCCCCAATACTTGCGATTCTCAGCGATCTCAGAGGCCAGGGACTCATCGATGAGATTATCGTCGTCAATGATCGCTCCACGGACGGCACTGTCGAGATCGCTCAAGGCGCTGGCGCGGTGGTGCTGCACACCGAGAGCCTGCTCGACGAGCCCGGGGGCAAGGGCGACGCCATGTGGTGCAGCGTGCAGAAGTCCCAAGGCGACATCGTGTGCTGGTGTGACGCGGACGTCACCAACTTCGGGCCTCATTTCGTGTCGCAGTTGCTCGGCCCGTTGCTTACCGATCCACGCATTGGGTTCACCAAGGGCTACTTCGATCGACCGATCGATGGCGAACTCGGTCAGGGGGGACGAACCACCTCGCTGGTTGCCCGTCCACTCCTCTCCCGATTTTTTCCACAACTCACTCAGTTCTGGCAGCCGCTCGGCGGCGAGTACGCAGGTCGGCGGTCGCTTCTGGAACAGTTGCCGTTCGTGCGCGGCTACGGCGTGGACATAGCGCTCCTCATAGACACGTGGCGAGCAATAGGTATCGACCGGATGGCTCAGGTTGACCTGGGCTCGCGAGAACATCGAAACCGCAGCCTTGATGAGTTGGGTCCCCAGGCAATGCAGGTACTTGAGGCCGTGCTGCAACGTGCGGGAGTGAGTCCGGACCAAGAAGCCACAACACTGCACTTTCCGAGCTTCAGCCAGGACGTGGTCGTTGGACAGCGACCGCCCGTGATCAGTCTTCAGCTCGCCAGGTAGTCGCCGACCGCCTCAGCCGCGAGTTCTCTCAGGCAGTTGGCGGCGTCGTCCAACGCTCTGTCCCTGCCAAAACGTTGCACCAGGCTCGCTACCGAAAGCGGCGCTTCGAAACCCGCGAGTATGTCCCCGACCAACGTGATGACGGGCGTGGTAGCCCGCTCATGAATGCCACCGACCACCTTGCCCTGGAACGAGGCCGGATCGATAAGTCCCTCACCGGTAATAACAAGGTCAGTGTGGCTCAGCGCGTCAGCGAGGTCCACTTCCTCAGCAACGATGTCGAAGCCGGACGACAACCTCGCTCCAACAGCAGCAAGACCGCCACCAAGCCCACCTGCTGCACCTCCGCCAACCAACGCAGAGAGATCTACCCCAAACTCGTTGCGGTAACGGGCGGCCAACAGGTCGAGCCTGCGAGTGAGGAACTTTACCTGGGCCGGTGAAGCCCCCTTCTGAGGTGCGAAGACTTCGGCTGCATCACGAAACAGCGTCTCGACATCACACGCCGCAACAATCTCGATCGGCTTGAGGCGTTCAACGGGCCGCAGGGCCTCGATAGCGCCAAGTCCGCCATCAGTGGTTGCCGAGCCGCCCAAGGTCACGATTATCCGCGTGGCACCAGCGGACACGGCTGCCGCGATCAGCTCTCCGGTGCCCGTCGTGGTCGCATCAAGGGGATTGTTGTTCTCGCTACCGCCGGCAAGCTCAAGTCCTGAGGCCTGCGCCATCTCGATGACGGCCGTGCGGCGATCGAGACGCCAGGAGGCCAACACGCCTGCCCCCAGCGGACCCCGCACCTGCGTAGTGCGGTTAGCCCCGCCGAGCACCTCGAGCGTGCCTTCTCCGCCGTCCGCCAGGGGTATGAGCCTGCAATCGGCAGTCGGGGCGGCAGCCAGAACACCCTGGGCAGCAGCGCGCACGGCGTCGCCAGCCGAAAGGGTCCCTCTGAACTTGTCCATGGCGATGAGAACACGCATGCTCACATCATCGCAGTGACAGAAGATATGGTCGAACCATGCGCACCCCCTCAGTGATCGCTTCGAACCGTGGCCCCGTCAGTTTTCGCGTCGTCGACGGAGAGACAACCGCGGGTAAATCGTCTGGCGGGCTCGCCTCAGGGCTAGGGCCGATCCTCGCGGATCGGGGGATTGTCTGGATTGCGTCTGCTGTAACCGATGGAGACCGAGAAGCCGCCAAATCCGCCATAGGGACGCACGCAGGTTTTGATATCCGTCTTGTAGATATGGACCCGGCTCGCTACCGCCTGGCCTATGACGTCATTGCCAATCAGACGCTCTGGTTCATGCTGCACGATCTCTGGGATCTGCCCCGCACACCCAGCTTCGACCTCAACTGGAGAGATGCCTGGTCTGCGTACCGCGAACTCAACGAGTTGTTCGCTCATCAGATCGCAGACGTCGCGGCCCATTCCAGCGTGGTGCTGGTCCAGGACTATCACCTGCTGCTGGTTGGTGCCCAACTTGCACGACTGCGCCCAGACCTCACGTGCGTGCACTTCTCCCATACGCCGTTCTGTGGTCCCGACACCATGCGCGTCCTGCCACTGGAGGTGTCGACTGAACTCCTTCAGAGCATGGCCGCATTCAGTTCATGCGGCTTCCACACGAACCGGTGGGCCCGTCGATACGAACAATCCAGTGAGGAGTTCATTGGCGTAACGCCGAAGACGTTCGTCTCCAGCCTGCCCAGCTCCGCCAGCCGTTTGGCTGAGGAAGTGGCTCAGCCGCTGGTTCTTGAGGCCCAGCAGGCAACGCGCCTTCGGGTAGGCGATCGCAAACTCATCGCGCGAGTAGACCGAGTCGAGCTTTCCAAGAACATCGTGAGAGGATTCCATGCCTTCGAGGACTTCCTGGTGAGGTATCCCGAATGGCAGGAGCGGGTGGTGTTTGAAGCAAGCTGCCAACCCTCTCGAGAAGGCGTAGCCGAGTATCAGGTCTACCGACTTGAGGTCGAAGCAGCCGCCGAACATGTCAACTCCCGCTTCGGCACCTCAACGTGGCAGCCGGTGCATCTCGTTCTCGAAGATGACTTTCCTGCAGCGCTGGCGCTGCTGAGAGACGCAGACGTCGTCATCGTGAATCCAACAAAGGACGGACTCAACCTCGTCGCCCGCGAAGCCGTTCTTGTCAACAACCGGGACGCTGTGCTCATTCTCAGCCGCGAAGCCGGCATCGCCGATGAACTCGGTGAGCCTGCAATTATCGTCAATCCCTTTGACATCTCTGAAACTGCCGACGCGTTCGCGCAGGCCCTCACAATGGAACCCGACGAGCGAGGACAACGCTTTGAGCGGCTACTGACCGCGGCCACAGCCCGCGAATCCTCAGACTGGCTCGCCGATCAACTCAGCGTGGCTGATACCCAGAGCTGAGCAGGTCCTCGAGAAAGCGAACCGCCCCGCGCGGGCCTTTGACGGTGATATCGGCCCGAGACAGCAACTCCGGGGGCGACTCAGGAGATTGCACAGCGACGCGGAGTACTTCATGTCCCTGCGCGGCAAGGCGATCCAGACCGTCGTACGCGGGCAGGTCACCAAGGTCATCTCCGATGTAGATCGATCGCCCCGGGTCGGGGCTTGCCTCGACCACGACGGTGCCTTTGTCTAGCGCGATCCTCGGATGGAGCTCGATGGACATGCGCGCCGGACGTCGATCCAAGTCGAACTGTGCAGCTGTTTCCCGGGCATTCCTAGCGACCCACTCGCTGGCCTCTGGGGCAGCACGAAAATGGATTGTCAGCGACAGGCCCTTGACCTCGACCGTTACCCCTGCGGGAGCCTTGCGGCTGAGCTTGGCAGCAGCCTCTGCCACGAGTGAAATCCACTTTTCAGGGTCATCCACCCGCATCTTGTATGAGCCTGCGAGCCGGGCCTCAATTCCGTACAGGCCATAGAGATCCACCGAGGGCTGCTTAAAGTGCTGAGCGAGAAAGTCCACCCTCCGGCCGCTCACGATTGCAATAGAACAGGTCTGAGCGAGCTTCTCTATGACCGAAACTGCACCGAGGATCGGCACAGCATCCTGGGGTCTGGAAGTGATCTCCGACAGAGATCCGTCAAAATCGCTGAACACCCGAAGAGGAGTGTCCACGGAACTGCCTAACCGCCGGCCTCGGTCTTGCCGAGCATGATGACAAAGTGCAACTCGACACCCTCGGGCAGGTCAGCAGGGATATCCGTCGGCTTGGGCTGCACCTGCTCCAGCGACCACTCGAGATCTTCGGCCGCAAGACGATTGGCCTCGGCGGCGAAACCTGGCTCGTAGTAGATGACGCTGTCCTGGATGTCCTCACCAGTGCCGTTGGCGCCGTCCTCGGTGATGTAACCAAACGGCTTGAGTTGATCTGTGAGCTTGCCAGCCGAACCGGTAACACCGTTCACGTTGACCACGATAAGACGGAGTTCGTTACGTGGCTGCATATCGCCACTGGGCACAGTCGTCGTGGTGGGCTCTCCCTCGACCGTGGTGGACGTCTCGGTTCCGTCACCAGCCGTAGTGGTGGTGACGTCGTCACCGGGCTGGGTCGTCTCGGTGACCGGCGCCGTGGTATCTGAGGTCGCTGCTTCGCCGCCATCGACGGTGCTTTGCAGCAGTACAAGGCCAAGCACAACAGCGAAGGCTATAAGGGCCAGCCCGCGTCCCGCTGCACCAGCGACGGACGGCTGAGGTGATCCTGGTTGTGTCATCAATCTTCTCCTGGACCTGTCGACACCACAACGCTAGGCGCTGCTGACGTGCCAATCGCGTCACTCGCACAATTTCAGAGCCCGAGGTCGGATTCGAACCGACGACCTGACGCTTACAAGGCGCCTGCTCTGGCCAACTGAGCTACTCGGGCATGGCTTTCTATTCTGCCACCTTGGCGAGACCTCGCCGACGCACTATCTCGTAGGTCGCGACCGCAGCGGCCACCGACACGTTGAGCGACTCCAGAGCCCCGGTGAGCGGAATCGACACAAGCTGGTCGCAGCGCTTCTGCGCCAGACGGGAGATGCCCTTACCCTCGGCGCCAAG
>CAYUOD010000104.1:0-7535 GCA_964446225.1 uncultured Acidimicrobiales bacterium
CCAAATCGGTGAGGCGTCACCTCATCGCTCTCAGCGCCATCAGACTACGCCTCACCGAGTTTCAGGCCCCGAGTTCGCGACTTCAGCGCGGCACTAACAATTGCCAGAGTCGCTTCGGAGTCCTCGTACACCTGCTGCCACGTGAACTCAAGCACCATCCATCCCGCCATCATCAAGGCGTTGCGCCTCGCGTTGTCCTTGGCGTAGCTCGGTCCCCTCAGGTGGAAGGCAACGCTCACGCACTCGATAACGATCCAGTGCCTCGGGTAGACGAGATCCGGATAGATCCATCCGGTCGCAACCTCCACCGGATACTCCGCCTCTGGCTCCTCGAAGCCCGCGTTCGTGAGCAGGTTCCTCATTCGGATGTTGGTCTGGCTGTCTATGTTCCGTTCTCCCCGACCCTGGCGGGCCATGACCGCTCTCAGCTTCCTAGCACCTCTTTGACCTGCTGCAGCGAGACGATCCACAGCCTCTTGGATATCGTCGATGTCACACAGTTGCATGCGCTGGAACGATTCGACCAGGAACTCAACTCGCTCTTCACTGGCGACAGCCGCGAGATCTACCACCGTACGTGCCGGGGAGGTCACCGGCACTCCCCGGCAGGTCGTAGTGTCCCTCGCAATAACGGACTGGGACTCGTGGAGCCGGAAGTGATCTCCCAGCCGGGGGTGTCGCACGTGGCGGCCAACAATCACGTCAAACGCTCGGTCGTTGAAGCCAGAAACTCCCCAGAGTCGCGCAGCCGACCTGTGCGATGCGTATCCGCTGGGATTCTGCGACCAGCAGTAGGTCAGCAGAGTTCCCTCCCAACTCCTCGGCACCCCACCCAGGCGGTATACTGCCTGGTACGCGCGCTCAAGTTCACCAGTCGCACACAGCCGACAGCGACGGGACGCGTCTATGCCTACAGACTCGAGATCCAAGAGTCGCAGGATTCCAAACTGCCGTGCTGCGACCTGGCGCATCTCGACTCTGGGATCGCGGTCCATACCACCACAGGTCAATCGGGCGACGACGTGCGTGACATCCCTCGGTGAGGCGTCGCCTCACCGATACAGCAAGTCAGTCGTCCCAGGGGACCTCTCGGGGATGATCGAACGTCGGCGTTGGATCCTCGCCACGAATAGCGGCAAAGGCCTGCTTGGCCCATCGCTCCGCGCCGATGATCGGCTGCGGCAGTGCATCCTCAGAGAACCAGCCGACGTCAAGAGTCTCAAGCGGGTGCGCCTTCAACTCACCCCCGATTGCCTGGCAGTGAATCACCACGGAGTACAGCGGAATCCGGGTAAAACCCAGACGCATTCCGTCGATCACCGACAGTAGACCCACGGGCTCGCAACGAATTCCGGTTTCCTCATGTACCTCTTTGACTGCCACCTCGGCTGCGGAGTAGCCGACATCCGCCCAGCCGGTCGGAAACAACCAGATGCCGGAATCCGCCCGTTTGATCAGGAGAATCTCGCCTGCCTCGTTGCCGACAATCGCTCCAACGGTGACCTTGGGCGTGACGTATCCCGCCACACCATCACCAACATTCTTGAGCCACTCCTCGACGAGGGTGTCAGCGTCGAACTCCTGGGTAGCAGCGGCGCGCATCTTGGCCGCCACATGCAGGATCTCCTCAAAACGCTCCTGCTCATAGAGGCTATCGGTGAACCCAAGACCTGTTCGTGCGACAGCTGCAAGAGAC
The DNA here is from genome assembly GCA_964446225.1 of uncultured Acidimicrobiales bacterium. Taxonomy (GTDB): domain Bacteria; phylum Actinomycetota; class Acidimicrobiia; order Acidimicrobiales; family Poriferisodalaceae; genus CAYUOD01. The sequence continues at coordinate 1,697 of CAYUOD010000104.1, forward strand.
TCGGCCCATTCGATGAGGTTCTGAGAAGTGGGCCGATCCATGACTTGACGCTACCCGATCACTCCCCGTCCGCTCTTACGGGTGAGATTGGATGTGAAGGTAGGCCCGGGCAGCACCCCACGCGATTCCCAGCTCTGTGAGATCCTCAGCGAGGTCGCCAAAAATCGCCGGATTGAGACCGTAGAGGTCCGCTGGAAACTGATCGACGAGAAAGGGATCACGTTGCACCGGCAAAACGCCAGCGCGGGCAAGTTCGGCTGTTACCGGCGCAATCGACACACGCAGAATGCTCAACGGATTCGTGGTGATCTCAGCCAGGTCGGTGTTCAGATACAGATCAAACTTCTCTCGAGCAGTCCGGCATGACTCTGCGACGGCCTCATCGAGGCCCGTGACCTGAGTCGCGCCCGCAACCGCAACCGCAGACGCCGTGAGCCACGCCGGGTAGGCGTCGATCAACGCCGCGAAGAACTCCTCGGAGAGCTCCGCGAATTGCTGCAGATCCCCATCCATCACAGTGACTCGTCCGCGATCGCGAACAGCTGGTCGTCTCCTGCGAGTACCGCGCTCTGCAACGCGTACACCTGGGGCAGAATCTGCTCAGCGTAGAAACGGGCGAGCACCGGTTTCGCGGCGAGGAGATCCTTGCTGTACTCGCTCGATCCCTCATCATGAAGTCGCAGCGCTGCGACGGCAGCCCGCACAAGCTCGTACCCGCCCGCCATGACGCCCATCATCTGCAGGTACGGGGTGGCCCCGCTCAAACGGGAGCGCACCTCCAACCTGCGGAGTTCGGCTGTCGTCTCGGCCACCACAGCCAACGCCGGGTCAAACTCCAGGCGTAGATCCTCGTACTCATCGGGCAGGTCCGCGAGCGTCTCAGCGATCTCCGCCAGATAGCGGTCGACGACCTTGCCGTCGTCGAGGCCGAGCTTGCGACCAACGAGATCAATGGCCTGGATTCCGTTGGTGCCTTCGTAGATCGGCGCAATACGAGCATCCCGGTAGTGCTGCGCAATGCCGGTCTCCTCGATATAGCCCATCCCCCCAAATACCTGAACTGCGAGCGAAGTCATCTCAACACCCAGGTCGGTGCCCCAGCCCTTAGATATGGGTGTCAGCAAAGCGGATTCTCCAGCCGCCTCTGCCCGTACCTGTTCGTCTGGATGGTGATTCGCCACGTCGTTGGCCGCGGCGTTTCGGTACATGACCGCTCGCATCGCGTCGATCTGGCAACGCATGGTCATGAGCATGCGCCGCACGTCAGGATGCCCGATGATGGCCGCTCCAGATTCCTGGCCGACCACACGGCCCTGCACGCGGGACCGCGCATAGTCCACGGCCAGCTGGTAAGCACGTTCAGATATTGCGAGTCCCTGCACGGCAATCGCCAAACGCGCATTGTTCATCATCGTGAACATGTAGCTCATGCCACGGAACTCCTCACCGACGAGATACCCGACCGCTCCCCCGGAATCGCCGTAACTCATGACGCAGGTGGGACTCGCATGGATACCCATCTTGTGTTCAAGCGACACCGGTTGGACGTCGTTGCGCTCGCCCGGGCTGCCCTGCTCATCAAGCAATCGACCCGGCACTATGAAACACGAGATACCTTTCGTACCTGCCGGTGCATCTGGCGTTCTGGCTATCACGATGTGGATCGTATTCTCGGTGAAGTCATGGCTACCGTAGGTAATAAAAATCTTCTGCCCAAAGAGAAGGTACGTACCGTCGTCCTGTGGCTCGGCGCGCATACGCAGTGCCCCCACGTCAGAACCCGCGTCGGGCTCGGTGAGATTCATCGTGCCTGTCCACTCGCCCGTCACGAGCTTTGCGAGATACTGCTCCTGCTGTGATTCGGAGCCATTCTCCATGAGCATCTCAACACAAGAGAAGGTCAACATCGGACACAACGAAAAGGCCATGGACGCGGCAGTGAACTGCTCCAGAATCCCAAGCGCCACGACACTCGGAAAGCCGCCGCCGTCATAGGCCTCGGGAAATCCAACGGCTGGCCAACCAGCGGCAACAAGCTGCTCATAACCCTGCTTAAAGCCCGGCGGCGTTGTGACCTGTGCGCCATCAAGGACACAGCCATCCTCATCGCCGATCTTGTTGAGCGGTGCGATGACGTCGCTGGCCAAACGCCCCGACTCACTCAGCAACTCACCAACAATCTCAGTGTCGACATGCTCGAATCCGGGCAGCTCCGCCAGGGCTGCGAGGTCCACGAGGGCATCCATAACAAACCGCTGCTCTTCAACTGGCGCCTGATATTCGCTCACTGAACGTCCTCTCTTGGGGGCCGCACCCGCCGCAGTCACAGCGCATGCGACACCACACCTGAGAATAGTGCCGAATGCGACAGAAACTGGCAGACTCACAGCCATGACTGAACTGCTCTACCTAAAGGACGCTTTCGCCACGTCCACCACCGCCGCGGTCACCAGCGCAGCTGGCGGCGTCATCGTGCTAGACCAGACGATCCTGTATGCCACCGGCGGCGGGCAGCCCCACGACACGGGGAAGATCGTTTGGGACGGGGGCTCCGCGACCGTCACCGATGTGCGCAAGAAGGGTACCAACGTCGAGCACATCTGCGAGGGTGACCTACCTCCGGTTGGCACCGAGGTCACTGTCACCGTCGACTGGGACCGGCGCCATCAGCTCATGCGAACGCACACGGCCCTGCACATCCTCTGCGGCGTGATCTGGAACGAATGGGGTGTGCAGGTAACGGGCGGCAACATGGAGCCGCTGAAGGCCCGCATGGACTTCGAGTTCAACCCACTGCCAGAGGGGTTCAGGGATCGCATCACCGATCTCGTGAACGCTGAAATCGCCGCCGACCGGCCCATCGCTGTCGACTTCCTGCCACGCGGGGAAGCGCTCCTGGACGCGGACCTCATTCGCACGAAGGTAAATCTCATCCCTGAGTTCGTCACTGAGATTCGAACCGTTGACATCGTGGGGCTGGACAAGCAAGCAGACGGCGGCACCCATCTCGCATCAACCGGAGACGTTGGCCGCTTCGAGGTTGCCAAGATCGAGAACAAGGGCAAAGGCAACAAGCGAGTGCGCATGGTGCTGCACGACCGAGGTACTCCAGAATGACCCAGCCGTTTTCTCATCTTGTGGATGAGGAGAAGCTCGCGGAGCTCTACAGGTCGCCAAGCGAACTGGCACAACGGAAGGTCATCGACCACCTCGATGACGGATGTGTGAGTTTCATCGCGTCGTCGCCTTACGTCCTGATCGGTTCATCGAGCACGCTCGGTGCCGACGTCTCACCCAAAGGCGGGCCGCGCGGATTCGTAAAGGTCATCGATGAGCAGCGCCTCGCGATTCCCGATCTCAACGGCAACAACCTGCTCGACTCGCTGCAGAACATCATCCAGAACCCTGACGTGGGCCTGCTGTTCCTGATCCCTGACAGGGGCGAAACATTGCGAGTCAACGGCAAGGCCTATCTCACGACCGATCCCGAGCTCCTGGACAGCTTCACGGATGAACTCCGCAGGCCCAAGGCAGCGATCGGTGTACAGGTCGTCTCGGCCTACATCCACTGCGCCAAGTCGATCCGCAGGTCAGGATTGTGGGAGCCGACGACATGGCGAGACGAAGCAGAGAGTTCAGGCGAAATTCTGAAGACCCACATGAGTCTCGACGACTGGACCGCGGATGATATGCATGAGCGCCTCGAGGCAAGTTACGTACGAGATCTTGCTCTGGACTAAGGCCGCGCGCAGCCGCTAACTCAACTGGCGAAAGCGGTGATCGCGACGATCGGGGTGTTGGGTGGAGTGGATCCCAGACTGCCCAGGAAATCCAGGTCGGAAAATGTGAAGACACCGCCATCCGAGGCAACCATCAGATAGCCGTTGCCGTAGGGCACAAGGCCGTTGACGGGCGAGTTGAGGTGAGCACCCGGAGCGAGCACGCCCGGCACCGAGCCGACAAAGTTCGCGTCGCCGAACGCGAACACGCCACCGTCACAGGCAACCATCCAGTAACCGCTACCCGAGGGCGTTGGCACCAATCCGACAATCGGACAAACCAGGGAGCTGGCCGGCAATACTGCGGGCAAAGAACCTGAGAACTTGGCGTCGCCGAACGCGAATACGCCACCGTCAGAACCCAGCATGTAGTAACCGTTGCCAGACGGTGTCGGCGCAGACGCAACAACCGGCCCATTCGGAGTGATGCCCAGCGTGATGAGATCCCCGAAGCTCGCAGCATCACCGAAGATCAGTACCTGACCGAGCTCGGTAAAGACCCAGTAACCGTTACCCGACGGGGTTGCAGAGATACTCGCAACACGATCACCTTGCACTCCTGCATTGCCCTGATGGGTTGCTGTGCCGCGAACGTAGACCTTCCCGTTGCTGTCCAACAGCCACAAGCCCTTGCCATCGGCAGTGCGGTCGAATGCGACTGCAGTAGCGCCATCGGTCAGCTGAATAGGAGCGAAGGTCTCTGAGTCGCCGTAGCCATAGATCGTGCCGTCAGCCTCCAGCATCCAGTAACCGCGCCTCACCACAGCTGGCGGTGGTGGATGATCAAGAGCGAACACGTAGGCCGCTCCCGTGTTCCCTCCGGGGGCACCATCGTCACCGGTAGATCCAACCGCCACCGAACTCCCAGACACTGCCACTGCGGTGCCAAACTCGTCCGCAGCCGCCACAGCCTCAGCTCTGAGTTCGGCCACTTCAGCCCACTTCGTTCCGCTACGCACAAACACGTAAGCCGAACCCGAGTCGGTGGCGGAGTCATCGTCGCTGTGAGCACCGACCACGACGGTGTCCCCAGAGATCGCCACAGTGCCTGCAAATCTGTCGTCTGGGGCGGCGCTCTTGGCGGTGAGTTTCGCCTGTTGCGCCCACTTCGTTCCGCTACGCACAAACACGTAAGCCGAACCCGAGAGGAATCCTGCGTCGTCATCGCCAAACGCGCCGACCACAACAGTTCCTTCCGAAATTGCAATTCCGGTTCCGAACCCATCACTTCTGAAACCGTCGCTGGCCTTAAGCTTGGCCTGCTGAACCCACTTCGTTCCGCTGCGCACGAACACGTAGGCCCGTGCCGGCTGCGTCCCGCTGGTGTCGCCGATTGCTCCTACCGCGATGCTGCTTCCGGAGATCGCCACACTCCACCCGAAGACGTCTCCTGCGGCGCCTTCACTGGACATGAGTTCTGCCTGTTGCGCCCACTTCGTTCCGCTGCGCTCGAATACATAGGCAGACCCCGGTGAGAACGTCATGCCGGCAGCGCTAAAGCCTGCCTTACCTACCACGACCGTGTCCCCGGATATTCCAACGCTTTGGCCGAAGAATTGCCCGGTACCCACTCCCGTGCCGGTGAGTTTGGCCTGCTCGGACCAGGTCGTTCCGTTGCGGACAAATACGTACGCGGCGCCTGGCGTGTTTGCAATGCCGAGGGAGTCGGGGGCACCCACCACGATGCTGTCCCCAGAGATGGCCACGCTGGCACCAAAGCGACCGTCTGGTGCGCTATCACTCGCTATGAAGGCGCCCTGTTGCGTCCACTTGTCGCCGCTGCGCACGTACACGTATACCGAGCCCGCAGAACGCCCACCGTCGTCCTCGTCGGGCGCTCCGACCACCATCGTGTCGCCGTCTATAGCGACAGCACTGCCGAATCCGTCGCCAGACTCTGCGTCGCTGGCGAACACTTTCGCCTGCTGTGAGACGACGGTCCCCGTTGCGCTGGCCGGTCCGACGACAATCAATGCAGCGGCGAGCAACGTGGCTGCGAGGGCTATCAGCCTCGGGCTTCGGCGAGCACGATTCGGCTCAGATGATGCGGATCGCCGCGT
>CAYUOD010000105.1:0-2783 GCA_964446225.1 uncultured Acidimicrobiales bacterium
TGAGTTGCATCTTGTTGGAGTGACAGCCCTGTGCATCGGCGGGGTCGACGCCTTCGGGGCAGACTCCGAGAAATAACATCGCTCCGGGTACCCGCTCAAGGATGTAGCTGAAGTCTTCGGCGCCCATATCGGGTGAGCGCATGGTGATCGTTGCATCGTCGCCTATGAGGTCACGGCAGACTTCCTGGGCGGTGGCCGCAGCAGCGGCGTGGTTGACCGTCGGGGGATAGCCAATGCACAGGCGGGTTTCGGCGGTCATTCCGTGTGCTTCGGCGATGCCGCTGGCGATTCTGGGGATCGCTGCTTGCGCCTGTGTGCGAATCTCAGGCGACAGCGTGCGGATGGTGCCGTCGATGAGGGCATCTTCGGGGATGACATTGGTCGTGGTGCCTGCCTGAAGATGGGCGACGGTCACGACGGCTGGGTCTGAGATGGGGATCTCCCGGGTCACGAATGTCTGCAGCGCCTGAATAAAGGCGGCACCCACCGGGATCGGGTCTTGGGCGGTGTGAGGCGCAGACGCGTGGCCTCCCTTGCCGACGATGCGAACGTAGAACTCATCGGCGGAAGCCATCATCGTGCCGGCCCGACAGGAGAGCGTTCCGGCGGCTTTTGTCGGCCAGATGTGCAGGGCGTAGGCGCAGTCGACGCTGTCGAGTACCCCGTCGTCGATGCCGAGTTGGGCTCCGCCGAATCCTTCCTCGCCTGGCTGGAAGTAGAACCGAACGCGACCATTCAACTGGTCTTTCATGCCGTGCAGTATGTGTGCCGCGCTGGACAGCATCGCAGTATGTGAATCGTGGCCGCAGGCATGCATGCGGTTCTCCACCTCGGATGTGTACGCGACGCCGCTGTCTTCTGGCATTGAGAGTGCGTCCATGTCGCCGCGCAGGAGAACTGTTGGACCCGGGCGACCGGTGTCGAGGGTCGCCGTAACCGAACTGCAGTCGGTGCCGAGTTGGATCTCAAGATCCAGGCCGGCGAGCGACTCCAGTACGAGGCGTTGCGTCCGCGGTAGATCAAGGCCCAGTTCGGGGTGGCGGTGGATGGCGCGCCTGAGCTCTATCGTGCGTCCCTGCTCGGCCTGCGCCAGATTGATGCTCATCGTGTCGCGCTTCTCATCTCGGCATTGTATTTGTTCTCTGGCCGCTCCGGAAATTGTGGTGTCGCGGCACAGAACCGTTTCAGACTACGTTTCTGCAACGATGCGATTCACCCTGATTCTTGTGGCAGCCGCTCTTTTGGCGGCGAGTTGTGCTGGCGGGGAGACCGCCGTGCAGACGAACGAGCTCGGCGCCCGGATCTATGCCGAGAACTGTTCGGTGTGTCACGAAGTGGACGGTTCAGGGCGCATCACCGACGACGGCTTGCGTCTCGGCAGACCGCTTGGCGGAGTAGCTGAGCGCTACACCGTAGAGGAACAGATCGAGGTAGTGACCTTTGGCGGCCAGGTCATAGGCGGTTCTTCGATGCCAGCCTGGGGCAACTTACTGCGTCCTGAGGAGATTCGTGCTGTGGTCGACTACGAACGGGCTACCTTTGTCGAGGCCAACTAAACAAGATCTTGCAGCGATAGGACAATCATGAGTCAGCTACCGAAGCCAATCGATGTGCTTCCTCACAGAGAACCGCTGTTGTTGCTCACCGAAATCACTGACCTGGTGCCGGGCGAGTCAGCCCGCGGATTCTGGCAACTCACCGGCGAAGAAGACTTTTTTCGGGGACACTTCCCCGGCCGCCCGACGCTGCCTGGTGTGCTGATGGTTGAGTCGCTTGCCCAGCTTGGGGCCATGGCTCTGCTGACTGACGAGCGTTACGCGGGGAAGCTGCCGCTGTTCGGTGGCATCGACAAGGCCAGATTCCGTCGCCAGGTGTCGCCAGGTGATCAGCTGGACCTGGAGATCCACATGGGACGGATGTCGGCTCGTGCCGGCAAGGGTTCGGCCTCGGCCTCAGTCGATGGGGAGATGGCCTGCGCCGCCGAGTTGCTGTTCGTCATCGTCGACGCCTGATAGCGCTAGGGCGCAATCAGGTTCGAGTAGACGGCGCGGGGCGCCATCTCTCGGCCTTGGCAATGCCGAACACGGTGAAGCGTAACTGGGTTGTTGTATACCGTGCCCAGTTACGCCTCAGCGTTTGATCTAGTCCGGTGGACCTAGGATCAGTGTGCCGTTGTGGCCGCCGAACCCGAATGAGTTCGAGATGGCCGGTCCTGGCTCCCAGGCCTGGGCCTTGTCCTGCACGATGTTGATCTCGGGGAGTTCCGGGTCGCGCTCGGCGAAGCCCATGGTCGGTGGGATGAGCTTCTTGTCCATGGACTGGGCAATCGATACCGCTTCTATGGCACCGGCCGCACCGAGGCCATGTCCGGTGACGCCCTTGATGGATGTCACATATGGATTGTGGCTGAACAGCTTCGCAACCGCAGATGCCTCAGCCGCATCGTTGAGCGGTGTGGCAGTGCCGTGTGCGTTCACGTATGTGATATCGCTCGGAGCCAGACCGGCATCGTCCACGGCGAGCTGCATGCACGCAATTGCGCCAACTCCACCGGGTGATGGTGCGGTGATGTGATGGGCGTCGGCGTTGCTGCCTGAGCCCATGACTTCGCCGTAGATCTTGGCACCACGTGCGACCGCGGCCTCATACTCTTCGAGCACAAGGACGCCTGAGCCCTCGGTCATCATGAATCCGTCGCGACGATTGTCGAACGGACGAGACACTCCGGATGAGCTCAGCGCTGTCATGTTGCGGAATCCCGCCATGCCAACAGGCGTCATCAC
>CAYUOD010000105.1:2883-7489 GCA_964446225.1 uncultured Acidimicrobiales bacterium
CCGATGCCACAGGTCGTTACAGCGCCGATGCCGGTAATCGCGACACGTCGCGTGTACTTCACAGCTTGTCGGCGACCAGCTTGTATGCCTGGCCGATTGTTGATACGCCTTCGAGCTCTTCTTCTTTGACCTCGACGTCGAACTCTTCTTCAAGTGCCATGACAAGCTCGACGAGGTCGAGGCTGTCAGCATCGAGGTCATCAGCGAAGCTGGCTTCCATGGTTACCTGCTCTGCATCCACGGAAAGCACCTCTACGGCGCATTTCTGGAAGCGTTCAAAATTGTCTGTACTCACGATGATTTCTCCTGTTTGTGAGGTCTGTACGTACTGCGGAATGCAGCAGCGAAGTGTGGTGGGCTTGGGCCCTGGTAGAGCGTTGAGTGTCTAGTGTCCCATGCCGAGGCCACCGTCGACGGGAAGTACCGCGCCGGTGATGTAAGCAGCGCCATCTGAGGCGAGGAATACGACGGCTTCGGCGATCTCGTCCACCGTCGCGAAGCGGCCGGCGGGGACTTGAGAAGTGAGGAGCTCGCGGCGGTCGTCGCTGATGGCGTTGGTCATGTCAGTATCGACTGCGCCGGGTGCAATGACGTTGGCGGTGATGTTGCGAGAACCGAGTTCGCGGGCGATGGAACGGGCCAGCCCGATAAGGCCTGCCTTGGAGGCTCCGTAGTTGGCCTGACCCGGTGCCCCGGCGAGCCCAACCACGCTCGACATGTAGATGATGCGTCCCCAGCGGGCCCTGATCATCTTCTGTGCAGCGCGCTTTGTCACCCGGTAGGCGCCCACAAGATTCGTGTCGAGCACGCTCGTGAAGTCTTCCTCTTTCATGCGCATGAGGAGCTTGTCATTGGTGATACCGGCATTGGCTACAAGGATTTCGACAGGTCCCAGCGACTCTTCGATTTGCGTGAACGCCGCTTCCACCGAGTCGGTATCGCCCACATCGCATTTCACATAGGTCACGCCGTCCAGATCGCCGGGCGACCCGCGGTAGGTGGCCGCTACCTTGTAGCCCCGCTTCGCAAAGTGTTGAGCGCAGGCTTTGCCAATTCCACGGGTACCACCCGTGACCAGTACGACTCGATCGTTACTCATTCCTACTGGCCGCCCCAGCGCACGAGGGCGCTTGCGGCGGTCATACCAGCGCCAAAGCCCACCATGAGTACGAGATCACCGTCAGATATCCGGTTCTGCTCTCGTGCGGCGTTGAGTGCCATGGGCACGGTGGCCGCGGAGGTGTTGCCAGTTTTTTCAAGGATGGTGATCCAGCGGTCGAGCGGAATGTCGAGGCGGCGGGCGCAGGCCTCAATGATGCGGATATTGGCCTGGTGGGGAATGACCAGATCAACGTCTTCGGCTTTGTAGCCAGCTTCCTTCAGTACGGTATTGGCCGAATCAACCATCAGCGGCACGGCGTTGCGGAAGACCTCTTTACCGTTCATCTTCACGAAGTCGCCGTGGTCGGTATAGAGGTGCTTCTCGAGACTGCCATCAGCCGCAAGGTGCCATGCGAGCATCTGGCCCGGTCCGTCGACTGCTTCGAGCACTGCGGCGCCCGCTCCGTCTCCGAACAGAATTGCAGTTGACCGATCGTCCCAATCAATCATCGTGTGGAGGCTCTCCGCGCCGATGATAAGAATCTTGTTGCTGCCGGCCATGATCATGCCGTGAGCGGCCACCAGGCTGTAAACCCAGCCGCTGCACACTGCGTTGAGGTCTGCGGCGCCACAGTTCAGGCCAAGCTGCATTGCAACGCCGGGGGCCGATGCGGGCAGTCGGCGGTCTGGGGTTGTCGTTGCCAACAGCAGCAGGTCGATGTCCTTGGGTTCGAGTCCCGCGTCCTCGATGGCTTTGCGGCCAGCTTCAACAGACAGTGACGTCGTGGTACCGCCGATGCGGCGCTCTTCGATGCCGGTGCGAGATCTGATCCACTCGTCGCTGGTGTCCATCGTGGCAGCCAACTGGGCGTTGGTGACGATGTTGTCGGGTAGGGCAGCGCCCGTCCCGGTGATGACTGCGCCGCGCGCACTACTAGCTTGCATTGGGTTTCCTCTCAGACCGTTCTCAGCCACGCAATGGGCTGCGACGGGGTTACACGTTCCCCGTCAATGGCCATGACGCCCATGACAGATCCTGCGAATGGTGATCGAACTTCGCTCTCGCCGACGGTGCCGACGAGGTCGCCAACACTGACGATCTGTCCTACGGCCAGGTCGTCTGCGACTGAGAAGATGCCAGCAACAGAGCTGACCACGAGTCTTTCGTGTACGAACAGGTGCTCGCCCTCGTCTTGGCGATTCGGAGCAACCTTGGTGGGCTGAGCGATGTCGGCTTCCTTGGTCAGAGCTTCGAGCAGCTTGTCGACATGTTCAGGGGCGTTCACCGTGAAGCGGTTGAGTGTCTTGACGGTGCGTTTCGCCATGCCGGTGAGTACTGCTCCTGGTCCAAGTTCGATGAGGGTAGAGGCACCAGCGGACTGCAAGGTCTCGAGACTTTGACGCCAGCGCACAGGGGAGCAGAGTTGAGCCGAAAGGGTGCCTTGCCAGTTCGCGTTGGTGGCGTGAGCTACGGCATCCACGTTCGCCACGATTGGGATCGCAGGGCTGCGGATCTCAGTCTCGCGCAGAGCCTTCCGCAATCGTTCGCGGGCTGGCTCCATGTAGGGCGTGTGGAATGCGCCACCGACGGGCAGCGGCAGCGCGCGTTTGGCCCCGAAATCTTTGGCAGCAGAAGAGGCGGCCTCAACGCCGCTTCTGCTGCCGGCGATTACGACCTGACCGGGCGCGTTGAAATTCGCGACCCAGACGTCGTCATCGACACTTGCACAGGCAGCAGCGACCCGCTCGTCTTCAAGTCCCAGGATCGCGGCCATCGTTCCGGCCCGGGCCTGGGCTGCCATCTGCATTGCTTCGCCCCGCTCAGAGACCAGGCGAACGCCATCGTCATAGGAGAGGGCTCCCGTGGCGGTGAGGGCGGTGTACTCGCCGAGACTGTGGCCCGCAGCAAGGCCCGCGACCACGCCAACGCGCTCTACTGCATCGAGCACGACCAGGCTCATGACGAAGGTGGCGATCTGAGCATTGCGGGTGTGGGTGAGTTCTTCGTCTGAGGCGTTGATGAGAAGGTCGGCGAGGTCTCGGTCGAGCACCTGGCTGGCTTCTTCGACGAGTTCCCAGGAAGGATGGTCCTGCCAGGGGAGTCCCATGCCGTGTTTTTGAGATCCCTGTCCGGGAAAGGTGAATGCGAGCACCGGGGTGAGGCTCCTCGAGTGGTCTAAGTGAATGTCGCTGGAGAGTCTGACCTACTGCACGGGGCAGGGGTTTCACATTTCCCGGAATAATTCACGCTGTGGCGGAAATATCCTTCGCCGGCCGTCCGCTCCGGACGAAATCCCACGCGGGGCACTCTGACGACCGCGCAGTGCTAGATCTGCTCCGCCGGTCGGTAGCGAGTGATGTTGCGCCTCATGATCAGCGCTCTTACGACGGCAACAGTCGCGATGAGCAGACCAACCCGGATAACGATTTTCAGCAGGCGCAGCGGTGCCGATCCAGAAGACATGCTCAGCACAGTAGCTGAGGTGTGCGAGTTGGCCGTACGCTTCGGCTAATCTGATCGCGCTTGCCCGGGTGGTGGAATGGTAGACACGGAGGATTCAAAATCCTCTGGCCTCACGGCCGTGCGGGTTCGACTCCCGCCCCGGGTACACAACTTGGCCCGCGCGGAGATTCGTCCCGAAGTCGCGCGTCGACTCGACCTAGAATGCCGTCATGGCTCGATCGCTACTAGAGCGGCGACTCATCGAGGTTGGCGCTGAACTGCGTCGTCACCGCGAGGAGTTGCTCGTCATAGAGGAACAACTCATCTCCTTTGTGGATCAGGCTGATCAGGCGCGCATTCGCGCTCTGGTCTCGGAGACTCCGCTTGCGCAACGCGAACAGGCCGACGCCAATCGTCACGCGGATCTTGTTGTCCGACGTAGGACTGAGCTGCACACGACGGTGATGGAGTTGGAAGCAAGGCAAGACCAGCTTCTCGACCGCATGTCCGAGAACTCTCAGTAGCCGAGGAGCAGTACAGAGTGCCAACCCGTGTGGTGATCGCCGAAGACGAAGCCATTATCCGTCTCGATCTCAAAGAGATGCTCATTGAAGAGGGCTATGAAGTGGTGGCCGAGACAGCTCGCGGCGACGAAGCCGTGGATCTTGTCCGCGAGCATCAGCCTGATATCGCCATCCTGGACATCAAGATGCCGGGCATGGATGGACTCAGCGCGGCCCACCAGATATCGGCGGACCGGGTGTCTGCAACCTTGATTCTGACTGCATTTTCGCAACGCCATCTGATTGAACGGGCGCGCGACGCAGGGGCGCTGGCGTACGTAACCAAGCCCTTCCAACGTAGTGAGCTGGTGGCGGCGATCGAGGTTGCGATTGGGCGCTTCAAGGAACTCAGGGACCTTGACGCCGAGGTGAAGTCGCTCGCAGATCAGCTTGAAACGCGCAAGATCATCGATCGGGCCAAGGGCCTGCTTATGGATCGCCATGACTTCGCCGAGTCGGATGCCTTTTCGTTTATTCAGCGGACCGCCATGAAGGAGCG
>CAYUOD010000106.1:0-7433 GCA_964446225.1 uncultured Acidimicrobiales bacterium
TCGCTTGAATGTCTGCCCCGCTCTCACTGCTCACTGTGCACGCCCACCCCGATGACGAAGCGTCCAAGGGGGCTGGCACGGTCCGTCTGTATGCCGACAACGAGGTACGCACGACCCTTGTGTGCTGCACCGGGGGCGAAGAGGGTGACATCTTGAACCCTGCGATGGACACCGATGAGGTGCGCAACAACTTGCCGAGCGTACGCAGAGCTGAACTTGATGACTCGGCTTCGATAATCGGATATGGAGCCGTCGAAATGCTCGGCTATCGAGACTCCGGCATGCCCGACTCTGAGGCAAATGGAAACCCAGAGTGCTTCTTTCAGGCGCCAATGGACGAGGCCGTCGGACGCCTCGTGGCCATTATTCGCAACGTCCGGCCTCAGGTGATAATTACCTACGGTGACGATCAACAGGGCTACCCACACCCCGATCACATCAAGGTCCACGACATCACGCTGCCCGCTGTGGATGCTGCAGCCGATCCGGCTGCCTATCCCGAGTTGGGAGAGCCATGGCAGGTCCAGAAGATCTACTACTCAGTATGGTCAAAGGCCCGGCTGCTGGAGATGCATGCGAAATTCCTAGAACTCGGCCTTGAGTCGCCGTTCGACGGGAAATGGCTGGATAGGCCTGGTCACGATCATCGCATCACGACGCGAGTGGCCATCGACAACAAGATCGCGATGCGTGCACTGCTCGCGCACCGTACGCAGGTTGATCCGAAGAGCCCGTTCTGGTTTGGGTTGCCCGAGGACGTGCGCCTCGATCTGTTCCCGTTCGATGAGTACATCCTGGCTCGCAGCGAGGTCGATGCGCCCGACCGCGAGACTGATCTCTTCGCAGGGATTGTGTAGTGGCCGTTAAGTTCCTGAGCGACGAGTGGCATGCCATGGTCGTGGCTGTAGCTGCCGGGTCGGCGGGTGTCGTCACTCCTGACACGAAGTTCCGCTTCAAAATTGAGAAGGGCCCCAACGGGACCCAGGGTTTTGTGTGGGTACTCGCCGGGGGCTCGTTGCAAAGCTCAGAAATGGCGCCGCGTGGTTACAAGCCGGACATCGCAGTGACGATGAAATACCCGATTCTCGAGAAGGTTGTTGCTGGTGATCTGAGTTTCTCGGTGGGATACATGCGCGGCGACGTGAAGCTCGAGGGTGACCCCGGTGCGGTAGTTCACCTTGTGCCCGAGTTGGATCGTGACGAGTGGGCCGAACTCCTGAGCCAGATCTGGGCTCAAACATCGCTTCCGTAGTGGAGGCTTTGTCGCTTCTCACGGTGCACGCGCACCCTGACGACGAAGCGATTCAGGGCGCGGGCACGGTGCATCGCTATGCAACTGAAGGGGTGCGCACGACGCTTGTGTGCTGCACCGGCGGCGAGCAGGGCGAAGTGCAGCGTCCAGAGATGGATCGGCCCGAGGTTCACGCCAACCTGGCTGCGGTGCGGCGCGAGGAACTGCGTCGTTCGGCGGACACGATTGGCTACAACGATGTACGTATGCTCGGATACGAGGACTCGGGCATGGCCGGTACTGCAACGACACTGAATCCTGCGTCGTTGGTGCAGGCTGATCTTGGTGAGGCGGTGGACCGGCTCTTGTGGATCATTCAGGAGGTGCGTCCCCAGGTGATGATCACCTACACGCACGACGAGCACGTCTATCCCCATCCCGATCATCTCAAGACCCATGTGATTGCCTGCGAGGCGTTCACGGCGGCTGGGGCAGCTGGCGGCCGTTCGTTTCAGCCTCAGCGGCTGTTTCTGCTCGCCTGGATGCGCGCCCCTTTTGTCGCGGCCCAGCGACGGTTCGAGTATCTCGGCCTCGAGTCTGGCATCGCCGAGAAGTGGCTTTCTCTGGACGGTGACGATGAAGCGATGACCACACACGTGGCCGTCGACGGAACGGTTCGCCGCCGCGCCCTGTGGGAACACCGTACGCAGTACCCGCCTGAGCAGGTCTTTTGGCGTGATCTGCCCGAGAACGAACAGGCGCTTGTGTATCCCTACGACGACTACATCATGGCAGTTGACCGCTCTGGTGGACCGGCCCCAAAGACCGATCTCTTCGAGGGCCTCCGCCCCGGCTGAGTCTTTCGTTTGGTGAGGCGTTACCTGATGGCGCAGAGCGCCATCAGGTAACGCCTCACCGCAGCCGCTAGTGGCTGCGGTGGGCTGCGTCGCCAGCAGAGCGAATTGCCTCGATGTTCCTGGCATAGTCGCCGTTGCGGAATACAGCAGATCCAGCGACCAGCACGTCAGCGCCGGCCCCGGTTACCAAGCCTGCGTTTGCTTCTCCTATACCACCGTCCACCTCGATGACGATCGGTCGATCGCTGATCATTGTCGCGACTGTGGAGATCTTGGACAACGTAGCAGCGATGAAGCTCTGGCCACCGAAGCCCGGGTTGACGGACATAACGAGTACGAGATCGAGTCGATCCAGGACACAGCGGATAAGTTCAGGCGGCGTCGCGGGGTTGAGAGCGACGCCTGCCCGCTTCCCGAGCATGCGTATGGTCTCGAGAGTCCGATCCAGATGGGTACACGCCTCGACGTGCACTGTGATGCTGTCCGCACCGGCATCTGCGAATGCTTCCAGGTAGGCGTCGACGGGATCAATCATGAGATGAACGTCGATGGGTTTGTCGGTGTGAGGCCGTACTGCGGCAACGACGAGGGGGCCAATCGTGATGTTTGGCACGAAGTGTCCGTCCATGACGTCCACGTGAATCCAGTCAGCTCCTGCCCGGTCGATCGCCCGGACTTCCTCGCCGAGTTGTGAGAAGTCTGCCGCGAGTATTGAAGGAGCGATAATTGTGGTCATCGGTAGATCTCCTACTGCCCGCGCCTTTTGGCCGATCACGAGATGAGATTCTTGATTATTGGTGTGAGCACGATTTCCATGGCGACGCCCCACTTGCCACCGGGGACGACGATGGTATTGCGCCGAGACATGAATGAGCCGTGCAACATGGCCAACAGGTAGGGAAAATCGACATTGAACTTAGCTGGTTCGCGGAAGCGGATGACAATGAAGCTCTCGTCCAGCGTTGGCACATCGCGGGCGATGAACGGATTTGAGGTGTCAACGGTGGGAACGCGTTGGAAGTTGATGTCCGTGAGGCTGAACTGAGGAGTGATGTAGTGCACGTAGTCGGACATCCGACGGAGGATGGTCTTGGTCACGTCGGCGCTGTCATAGCCTCTCAGCGAACTGTCGCGATGGATCTTTTGGATCCATTCAAGGTTCACGATGGGCACGACGCCGATAAGTAGGTCGACCTGTTTGGCGATGTCGGTATCGCCGAATGTTGCGCCTCCGTGCAGTCCTTCATAGAACAGCAGGTCTGTGCCTCGAGCAATTTCTTCCCACTCGGTGAAGGTGCCGGGGGCGCTACCGAATTGTCCAGCTTCAAACTCATTGTGGATGTAGTGGCGAGTCTTGCCTGTTCCCGACTCGCCGTACTCAACGAACAGGTCCTGGAGTTTGTCGAGCACATTCCCCTCGGGCCCGAAGTGACTGATCGTCGTGCCGTGGGTGGCCGCTTCCCTGATCGCTTTTTTCATCGTTGCCCGGTCGTACCGATGAAAGCTGTCGCCTTCGACGAAGATTGATCGGATGCCCTCGCGGGTGAAGATGTGATCAAATGCGACCTTGACCGTGGTCGTCCCGGCTCCTGAGGATCCGGTCACCGCGACGATTGGATGTTTCTTCGACATTGCTGTCCCTATTGGTTCGTCGCTGGGCGTATGGGTAACTTTGTGCTGATCATCGGTATGAGTATTCCGCGTGAGCGGCTCGCTGGCTTGAGCGGCCAAGCTGTTCCAGGCAGAGCGCGACGTCAGCAGGTCTTTCTCTGTCCACGCGTGGTTCACCCCTTGGTTGGCCTTCACGATACGAGTCGATCTCTATGAGTTCAAATCGAATTTCACCTAAGCCGACATAGGTTAGGATCGATGGTCGGGTAGAGGCGTGAGATCAGGAGAGTTGTGGTCACGATCCGTCAGTTAGAAGTGTTTGCAGAAGTCGTGCGCAATCAAGGGAGCGTCACCCAGGCGTCCGCCAAGCTCTACGTCTCGCAACCGTCGGTTTCTGACACGATGCGAACCCTCGAGAAAAGTCTCGGCGCGAAGCTGTTTTCCGGCCGCGGCAAGGCGCGTGCCCTCTCTGCGCCCGGTGAGATCTACTGGGGCTATACGCAGCGGATCCTGGGTCTGGTCGACGAAGCGGCACAAGCAGTCGCCGATACAGGCGAAACGCCGCGTGGTCGGCTGTCGATTGTCGCTGTCCCCACAGCGGGAGAATATATCGTGCCGGGCATTCTGCGGGAGTTCGTCGACGTCTATCCAGACGTGACGGTCACACTGATGGTCGCGAATCGGGCTGATGCCACCGAGTACCTACGTGACGGACGAGCCGATATAGGCATTATGGGTCGCTCACCGGTCGGACTCGCAGCCGAGAGCCGATGCTTCGGAGAGAACCGGTTGCTTCTTGTGTGCGCAGCAACCCATCCTTTGGCCAGTGCTGTGCCTGACATTGCGGCAGTAGCGCGAACACCCTTCCTCGAGCGTGAGAAGGGATCTGGTACTCGGGCTGCGATTGAGGAGATCTTCGCCTCCGTCGATTTGGAGTTGAGACAAACGATGGTGCTTGGCTCCAACTCAGCGATCCTCGCTTCTGTGCGTCAGGAGTTGGGTATTGCGGTGATGCCTGAGATCGCCGTAGCGGCCAGTATCCAGAATGGCGAGCTCGTCGAGTTGGAGGTTCCTCCCTTTCCGGTGTCGCGAGAATGGCATCTCGTGTGGCTCTCAACCCGACCCTTGTCGAGACCGGCCAGCGTCTTCACTGCGATGGTGGTGGCAGGGTGAATAGTGAGTGTCATCGGTTTTAACTTATGAAATTGTTTAATAGAATCGATTTGAATCGAGGCTAGGTCAGCCCTACTGTCACATCCACAGAGGCCACGACAGCGCTGGCCGCCACGAGACCACGAGAGGTCGAAGTCATGGATCAGTCGGACCGATACGCAGATCTGTCTCTTGATGAGGACGCACTCATCGCCGCAGGACAGCACGTTCTTGTGATGTATGAGATGTGGCCTAACCCCGACTACTACACAGACCCGCTGAGCATGAACGACTACGTGGCGGCCGCTGCCCACTTTGCCGCCGAGTCGTCAACTGGTACCAACGTGTCGGTGAGCACCACCGATGACCACACCCGAAGCGTGGATGCGTTGGTGTATCACTGCAACCCGGCCACTGGCGACATGCGGATCGCCTATCCGACTGATCTGTTTGACCGCAATATTCGAGACGGCCGCGCCATGATCGTGTCGTTCTTGACCCTGTGTATCGGCAACAACCAGGGCATGGGTGACATTGCCAGCGGCAAGATGCTCGACTTCTGGGTGCCGTCAGCTTTCCTTCGACTCTTCGACGGGCCGGCAACCGACATCTCTGATCTGTGGCGGGTTCTGGGTCGGCCTCAGGTTGATGGTGGCTTCATCGTCGGCACGATCGTCAAACCTAAGCTTGGCCTGCGCCCTGAGCCCTTTGCCAAAGCCGCCTATGACTTCTGGCTCGGTGGCGACTTCATCAAGAACGACGAGCCGCAGGGTAACCAACTGTTTGCACCGATGAAGGAAACGATCCCTCTGGTCGCTGACGCGATGCGGCGAGCGCAGGATGAGACAGGTGAGGCGAAGATTTTTTCCGCCAATATCACTGCTGACGACCCGTTCGAAATTATTGCGAGAGGCGAGTATGTGCTCGAGCAGTTCGCCGAGAACGCAGACCACGTGGCCTTTCTCATCGATGGATATGTAGGCGGACCGACCGCTATCACCACCGCGCGACGTACCTTCCCCGAGCAGTATCTTCACTACCACCGCGCTGGGCATGGTGCAGTCACATCGCCGTCTGCGAAACGAGGATATTCAGCGTTCGTTTTGGCGAAGATGTCCCGGATGCAGGGCGCTTCTGGCATTCACGTGGGGACTATGGGCTACGGAAAGATGGAGGGCGGCCGAGACGACAAGGCCATTGCCTACATGATTGAGCGAGACTCGGCTGACGGACCTGTTTACCATCAGGAATGGGAGGGGATGAGGGGTACCACGCCAATAATCTCCGGCGGCATGAACGCGCTGAGGGCGGTTGGCTTTTTCGAGAACCTGGGTCATTCGAATCTGATCCTCACCGCGGGAGGCGGTGCCTATGGACACCTGGACGGTGCCAGTGAAGGGGCCAAGTCGTTACGTCAGGCTGAGGAATGTTGGCAGACAAAGTCAGAGCCGATCGAGTTCGCACAGGACAACCCTCAGTTCGCTCGTGCTTTCCCTTCGTTTCCTGCTGATGCCGATGACCTCTTTCCTGGCTGGCAGGACGTCTTGGGCAGTGACGCTCGGGGTTGAGTGGCAGATGGAGATGTCTTGAGAGCTGCTGCAATGAGCCAGGCAGGACCAAGAACGAGGTCGATCGGCAAAGCGAGAACAGTGCTGTTCGATGTGGATGGCACGTTGGCTGAGACCGAACGAGACGGACACCGGGTTGCCTTCAACAGTGCGCTGGCTGCCGCGGGGATGGACGTGCAGTGGGACGCCGAACTATACGGCGAACTCCTTAAAGTTTCGGGTGGAAAACAGCGTCTTGAACATTTCTTTGTTCACCACGAGTCGCGGACAAGCGAGGAGGCTCAGTCGCTTTCCTCAACGCTGCACGCAGACAAGACCCGACTTTTCACCGATACTGCTCGCACGGGCCAGATCAAGCCCCGGCCGGGGGTGCGCAGCTTCGTCGACGATCTCCAGCGTGAAGCAGTGGTGACGGGCATCGTCACGACTGGCCGCAGGGCGTGGGCTGAGCCACTTGTCAGAGCTGTCCTCGGTGCCACCGCCTACTCGGCGATGCAGCCGTTTGTGACTGGTGATGACGTAGCAGTGCTCAAACCAGCGCCGGAGGCTTATCTTCTCGCGGTGCACAGACTTGGCATCGACCCGTCACGCGCGATCGCGCTCGAGGATTCGGTAAATGGAGTCACATCTGCAAAAGAGGCTGGCTTGTTTTGTGTTGCAGTGCCGAGCCTCTACAACCTAGACGGCGACTTTAGCGACGCTGACCTCGTCATAGCCGAATTCGACCGCACAGAGTTCGCGCCGACTTCGGGTGCTCTCTTCGAGAGTTCTGAGTTCCGCGACATCCTGTTTGGTGGCTAGGAACGCTGAAGGTCGCGGAGCTCTCGAAATCCGATGAGCTGCACTTCTGCTGCCTCCAGCATGCGCATGAGCTCGTGCGGACTGTTGAGTAGCGCCAGGTCGTCGACCCGAGGCCGCCAATTGGGATCCAGCGACTGCAACTCTGGAGTGGCGGCGGCTGGCCGAAGATGGAGCTCGGTAACTCCGGGTGGCAGCGTACGGATGGTCTCCTCG
>CAYUOD010000107.1:0-7361 GCA_964446225.1 uncultured Acidimicrobiales bacterium
TGCGGTTCAAGGTTGAGGACGGCCGGGATATCTCGCCGAGCGTGAAGCACTCTCCAGACGTCGATACCCGTTTCATCGTTGACATAGAAAACGAGGTAGGGGAATCGCTTGAGCTGCCAGCTGCGTAGTTCGGGTATGTCAAGCTCGTAACCGAAGCGCAGTGACCCTGCCAGTGGGTGGCGCTCGATGTGGTTGAGGGCGGACTCGAGTTCGTCGATGAAGTCGAATGCGACCTCCTGGCCAGCTTCGGTTCGGTAGTGGGCGAGGGCGGAATCGATGTCGGCCGCGGCAAGTGAACGAAGCGTCATGCGCACGGTTAGCTACTTAGATCTTGGCTTGACTTCGTAAGGAGGCGAAGTATTCGCCGTCGATATTAGTGGTGACTGGGGATCGGGCTCCGTCTAGAAGCGCTGTTCGTAGCTCTAGACGGTCATGGTCTCTTCGTATGAGTTCGCGTACGTATTCGCTGGTTGATCCGTAGTTTCCGTCCCGAACCTGAGAATCGACGTAAGTCTTGAGGTTCTCGGGGAGTGACACATTCATGGTGGTCATGGAATGCAGTGTACCGCTGCCTCTGGCAATCTTTGCCAACCGACACGAGGTCTTCAGCGACCCTGAGGCTGGGAGAAGTCAGGAGGCCCCGTTCTTTCGTCCGCTCCTAGCCCGCCCAGTTCGGTGAGTCGTAACCTGATAGCGCTCAGCGTAACCAGCCGACGCCTCTCCGCTCGAAAAGCCTCCCGCGGAAGACTTTTCGACCACGCGTTAGCCGGGCCGAAGTGCGACCCAGCCCGGGTCGTCGGTGAGCCCGGTGTCGACGATGAGCCCTGCGGCCGCCGCCTCCTGGGCTATCAACTCGTCGCCTATATCGGCGGAGACGAATTCTTGCACCCACTGCTGCTCGCCCAGCATGTAGACAACTGATCCAGCGCGACCCGCCGCTCGCTGCTCGCCCGGCACGAATCTAATCGTCACTGCACCGCGTTGGACTTCCTTAGTCTCTGCTTCGGCGAGCCATCCTGGTGGATAGCGCTGGAGCAGAACCACGCCAGCATCCTTCACGTGGTTACGGCACACTTGCAGCAGTGCATGCCGGTGAGCAGGATCCGCATGATTGATGAGGTGGCTTGCTGCCAGCACAACATCGAACCGCTTGTTGAGAGCGAGCGCCGTTATGTCGGCTTGCACGGTTGTAGCACCGGTGACGTGGTTGAGCATCTCCTCACTGTCATCAACCGCGGTGATCTTGTGGCCGAGCGCGATGAGCACGCGAGTCGTCCGGCCCGGACCAGATCCGAGCTCCAAGACTGACGATCCCTGGCCACCCCAGTCGCGTATGTGTAGCGCAGTCTCGTCTGCGGGTAGGGCCAGGTACATCGCCAGCGGACTTCCGTCGGCACTTACGTAGCCAGTCATACGAAGCCAGCTTGGCCGGGATTGCGATGCGGTGAGACGTTAAGCCACACGGGTACCGTATTCGATGGTCGTGAATGGCCAGTCGGCTTTGAGCCAGGTTGAGATGGCTTGCCAGGTGATGAGGTCCATCTCGGCTCGGGTTGCTCGTACCCATGAACTTGCCGAAGCGTCCGCTGTTTTTGAAGGGTAGATGTAGAGACATCCAATGACATCGTCGCCAGCGAGAATTGAGTAGGTGAACCCGGAGCGATTCTCGAAGTCCTTGGCGTGGCGCACCAGGTCGGTGAGGTTGGCTTCGAGAGTCATCGCTGTGGGCCAGCTGCCGTTAGGGAAATCAGGGGTTTCCCGAATGTGGTCGATACTCGACATCCATGCGTCGTGGTCTCGTTCGTTGTGCTGGGGTCCGAGGGGCTCCATGCGGAAGCCGGGACCATCAAAGCTGAGGGGCACGACGAAGTCGTCTTCTACAAAACTCATCCGCTTATCGTAGGTGTCGTGACGAGGAACGGGTTGCTACACAGACCGCTGATCATTCTGCAGACCTGATACCAGGCGGGGATGATGTCATCGGGTAACACGAGATCCTCCGGGCCAAGATACTGAGCATCTGTGCAGTCGTGGCTCGCCAGCTGAGGTGGAGACGCTTGCGCGAGGTTGCCTTTTGGCTGACCACCAATCCAGAGCGTGTCCCGCCAGCCAGAATCTGAATCCCAGAAACGAAGCCGCCAGCAGGAATTGGTCCCAGAGTCGAACACGGATCCCTCAGGAAACGTGAGGGTCACGGCTTCTCCCTGCTCAAGCAACTCAGGGCCCGCAACGAAAGAGTACGGACGTTCGGGTTCGCTCGGCGGGTCGAAGGAGGTGGGCTGGAACTGGGCTGTTGTTGGCACCACTGTTGTAACCGTGGTGGTCGATTCGCTCGTAGCCGTGGTGGTCGACTCGGCGCTGCTGTTCGTTGTGTTCCCACATGAAGCCAGCAGAAATCCAGCGGCGACCGCCAGAAACACGTAAATCATCGGCGGTCTATGCAGCACCAGATTTTCCCATCGCACGAGCTCCCACCCCACGCTACGCGGGTCCTTATCTAGCGTACTGGTGAACGCTCAGTCTTCGCTGGCGGAAGGTTTGTAGTCTTTGACCATCATCCCTAGTTCCTCGGCGATGCCCACGGCCATTCCTTGGACCTGGTCGTAGGCGAGGATCCAGCCAGCAAGATCCGCGGCCCTGGTCGCGACGAATTCGGATGCCCCGGACACGTCGACTCGTTCAACCTTGGTGTGCGGCAAGTTTGGTCTCAGAAGAGCACTCTCAGGAAAAGACACGTCAGTGAGTGCAGCTTCGGCCAGGTCAGCTGATTCGATCTTGCAGCTTCGAAACTCGACCCGTTTGAGTCGCGCCGACTGAAATGACGGACTGAGTAGGACACACTGCTCAAAGGTGACGTCAGTCAGGCCGCTCGCCGTGAAGTCCACCGCCGAGAACTTGCAGTCGACAAACCGCGTTCTCACTAGCGGCCCCGAGAGGTTCTGGCCCACGAGTTCTGAGTTCCGCACCACACAGTCAAGGAACTCGAGTTCTACGGAAGCCGCGACCTCCAGCTTGACGATTTCGCAGGCAACGAATTCGGCGATGAGGCCTTCTTCGTCGAGTCTGAGACCGTCGAGAAACCGTTGACTGTAGAGCGCATATCCATCTTCTGGACCATCGAGGTCGTCGACCGGGTCTTGCAGTAGCTCCGCTGCGAGTCGCGGACTCGACGGAGGTTTTGGTCGCGCTATCGGCGAAGAAGCTGGCGTGTCCATGTGAAGGTTCTATCGGAAAACCTTCCGCGGAAGACTTTCTGGCTCTACGCCTCACGGCTGCTCAGTCGAAGCGGTCGATCTGGCGCAGGACGAGGAGCCAGGTGAGTAGTCCCGATACGGCTACTAACAACAGCGATCCGATGGCCGCTTCGGTGAGGAAGCCTTCGTTTGTGGCGTCCCAGATTCGTACGCTGAGCGTGTCGAAGCCGGGTGGACTCACGATCAGCGAGGCAGGCAGCTCTTTCATTGTGGAGAGCAGCACGAGGCCGGCTCCGGCGGCCAGACCCGGAGTGAGAATGGGCAGTTCAACACGCAGCAGTCGTCGCACCCGCTTGGCTCCAAGTGTCTGGGCGGCTTCTTCCAGCTGCGGACTCAAGCTCACGACCGCGACCTGCGCGGTGCGCAATGACTGGCCACCGAAGTGCACGACGTAGGCGAGTATGAGCAGGGCAATGGTCTGGTAGAGACTGCTGAGCAGCGGGATGTTGAGCGCCATGAACACCATTGAAAGGGCGATGACGAGACCCGGAAGAGCGAAGCCCATGAGCACGACATTGTTGAGGCTCCCCGCGACGCGGGACTTGTAGCGCACCGTCAGCCAGGCAATCGGAAAGATCAACAGCGTCGCGACGAGCGCGGCAAGAATGCTCACCCGTACTGAGTTCCAGGTCGGTTCCCAAAAGCCTCCGAGCCCTCCGCCGACGCTGGTGAAGCCAGCCGCGCCAGAGGCGATGCCCTTCTCTGCCCACCACACCAGCACAGCCAGCGGGCCGATCACAGATACGAACAGAACGAACGCTGGAATGAGTGACGCGGCCCAGCGCCAGGCACCCAGCTTTGTGCGAGCGCTGCGGCCAGTTGATGTGGCGAGCGTGCCGAGCTCATTCGGCGCGGTGCGCCGTTCGATCGTCACGATCGCGATCGCCGCGATCGCCAGTACGAGACTCAACGCCAATGAGAGTGGTCTGTCGGCGAGACGCGATGCGTAAATACGGGTAGTCAGCACCCTCTGCCCAAGCAGCGTCACAGCACCGAAGTCGCTGATTGTGTAGAGGAATGCCAAGAGTGCGCCGGCCCGCACTGCGCCGACGGTCTGAGGCCAGATCACCTCACGCAACGTCTGCAGGTTGGTGCGGCCAAGCATCCTGGCCGACTCTTCGAGGTTTGGCGGCAGGCTGGCCAGTCGAGCTGCAACCGGCAGATACACATATGGATAGGTGATGAGCGTGAGCACGAACCAGGCGCCCCAGAAGGTGCGCATCGAGGGTAGATTCTGTACCCCGAACGGCTCAAGAATGGTCTCCAACATGCCACCTGGCCCGAACGCCGAGATGATTGCCGCCGCCGCGACGAATGAAGGCAGCACAAGTGGCAGTGGACAGAGAATCTGCCAAAGCTTCCGTGCGGGCAGATCAGTTCGGATCGTCAACCAGGCCAGAGTTGTCCCCAGAGCAGCAGCGCCAACAGACACAAGAAGTCCGAGGCGCAGACTGAGCAGTAGGGGCTCGAGTGTGCGGCGCGAGAACAGCACTTCAAAGAAGTCGCTGCGTGCTGTGATGTTGCGTACAACGAGGTAGGTCAGTGGCGCCAGGAAAACTGCGGCCGCCAACCCTGCGGTGACGGTGAGCCCCAGAGGCGCCCGACGCGAGGAGCCCGCCAAACTAGACGTCGAAGCCTGCTTCGCGAATCAGATCGAGGGTCTCGGTGAGTTCTCCACCGAGAATGTTGAAGTCCCCGACGTTGCTGCTGTCCAAGGGAGGCAGGGCCTCGTTGGGTTGCACATCGGCCCCTAGCGGGTACTCGAATGTTTCCTCAGCGAAGTACTTCTGTGCCTCTTCGGACAGCATGAACTCGATCAGCGCTTGGGCCGCCTCGCTGTCTCCAGAAGCCGTTTGGCTGAGAGCGGTAACGATTATCACAGAACCGGCGTCATCCTCAGCGAAGACGTAGTTGGCAACAGGAAGGTCTGGATTCTCTGCGAGGAGGCGATAGAGGTAGTAGTGATTGACGAGCCCGAGATTGACCTCTCCGCGGGCCACTGCCTGCACGATGGAGTTGTTGTTCGGGTATTCCGGCGCCCCACCGTTCTCCATGTCGTCAAGCCACTTTGTCGCTGGCCCGTTGCCATCAGCGAGTCGCATGAGCGTAAAGAAGTCCTGGAATGAGCCGTTCGCGGGAGCAAGCGCTACTCGGCCCGCCCACTCGTTAGAGGCGAGATCGTAGATAGAGTCAGGCAGCGTTGACGGGTCGATGTTCTCGGTGTTGTAGACGAGCACTCTCTGGCGTCCGGTGAGGGCCACCCACTTCTGCTGCTCGTCTGTGAGCGCGGATGGATCCAGTCCCGCTGGAAGGTCAGCGAGAAGGTCACGCTCGGCCAGGAAGCCGACCGGTCCGGGACTGTTGGACAAGAAGACGTCGGCCTGGCCTTTGCCGGCTGCCTCTTCTTCTTCAATGGTCAAAGCCAGAGAAGCTGCATCGGAGTACTGCGCTTTGACTTTGTAGCCGCTTTGTTCCTCGAACTGATCAAGGAGCGGTCCGATGAGATTCTGTCCTCTACCCGAGTAGATAGTGACGGTCTTTTCGTCGCTGCCGCCACAGGCCGCAATGAGCACCGCTAGCGCAACGACAAGAGTAGATATCTTGAGAAATCTGAGGGGCATGTGATCAGTGTAGCGAAGCTTTGCGAAGGATGTAAAGCACACCTAACTAGACAGGTTGAGCTGGCAATAGTTCTGCGCTGAACGACGCTGCAGAAGGACCGGAATATGCGACGGTCACCAGATCACCGCGCTGGTGACGCGGCGCCTGGGGGCTTCGTACCCTGAGTTCTTGACCATTCCGGCTGGCTATATACATCGTGTCGTGGCCGTAGAACTCGACTAGCTGGATTTTCCAGGCTCCGTCGGTTTCGAGCGTGAGATGTTCTGGCCGCACAAGAACCCGCACCGGGCCGGATCTGGCATCGCGTATCGGAATTGTCCCGATACTGGTGTTGGCGCTGGTACCGGTTGCGTCACCGTCGAGGAGGTTTGCGGCCCCGACGAACTGTGCGACCCACTCGGTGGCTGGGTCTGAATAGAGCTGGCTGGGCGTTGCAAACTGCAGGATTTCTCCCTCGTTCATCACTGCGACCTGGTCACCAAGCACGAATGCTTCTTCCTGGTCGTGGGTGACAAACACGGTGGTGACATCGAGCGACTTGAGCAGCACATGAACGTCGGTTCTGAGCGATACACGCAGCCCCGCGTCCAGCGACGAGAAGGGTTCATCCAACAGCAGAACACTGGGATGAGGAGCCAATGCACGCGCCAGGGCGACCCGTTGACGCTGACCGCCCGACAGCTGGGTAGGCAGGCGAGACCCGTACGACTCAAGGTCCACGAGCTCAAGTGCATCTTGCACGCGCTGCTTCCGGTCCGGATGTTTGTGTACGCCAAAGGCCACGTTCTGTGCAACCGTGAGGTGGGGAAACAGTGCCCCATCCTGAAAAACCATGCCGATGAGGCGCTGCTCGGGGGCAATAAATTCTGCGTCGCTGGTGAGTGTGCGGGTACCCAGAGACACGGTGCCGCTGGCGGGACGTTCGAGGCCTGCAAGCACGCGAAGAAGTGTAGTTTTCCCACATCCAGACGGCCCGAGTAGTGCCACGGTCTGCCCTCCAGGAACCGTGAGGCTTACTCCTCTGAGGACTTCGTCCGCGTCAAAACCGTGATGAATATCGGTAGCGCGCAGGCTGCCCGTCTCTGTTGCCGGCGGCTGCGAGGCGTGTTCAGCATGCTTGACCATTGTCACTCAGCATAGTTCTGAGAGGGTGTTAGGCGCAGCTAGGCCAGAATGATGAGCGCGCCCATGATGAGGCCCCATAGTGCGAGGCCAATGGGTACTCCGACGATAAGTCCCGTGACAAAGCGTGTTCCGGCATCGCGTTCATCCTGATCAGGTACGAAGCTGCTTTCGCGTCGCTGGGCGACCTCTTCTGCGTATGCTTCGTCCAGGATGCTGGCCAGCTCAGTTGCGGTGAACTGCTGCCACTCGACAGGCGCCTCTCGGCGCCGTCTGTCGAGGGGTGCTGTGGTGGTTTCGGCACTCACGAGCGTGTCCGTAGCTGCCGAGATGTCGGGATTCCTGGGAACGTTCACCTATTGG
>CAYUOD010000108.1:0-7335 GCA_964446225.1 uncultured Acidimicrobiales bacterium
AACGAATTATCGAGCTCGTCGGGACCCCTTCGGGTCGCGTTGCCGTAGTCGGCGCGGGGGATGGTGCGCTGGTGGTTGGGCTGCGCTCGAACGGCGTCGACGCTTACGGCGTGGAGGCCGACCCGCAGCTGCCGGGAGATATCGACGAGATGTTGGTTCGGCGGCAGGGACACCTCGCTCATCTTGAGCGCCTTGCCCCTGAGGTGCTCAGCGTTGTGGTGCTGGTGATGGGCGCAGCGCCTTTGGCAGACGCCTTGCGCTCGATTGACCTGGCGCTGCCCAGCCTTGTGCCGGGCGGCCGGATTCTGGTCGTCTCCGAGGACCCAGTATCCTGGGAAAGTCGCTTGGATCCTGTGCACAGGGACCTGGCTGTCGGGCGTCCCCTGTCCGCGGAGACCTGGTCCTATCTGCTGTCTGGTTCCGGCCTGGAAGAGGTCAATCTGGCACTGCTCGATGCGGCAGATTCGCCGGATACATCCGACTGGCCTGCCTCGTTGCGAGAGACGCTTGAGCCAGTGCTGACGCGAATCCTGGGACGCGGGGTCTATGTGGTCGAGGCCACGCGGTCCTCTCTATGAGCGCTGGGCTTCGTGCCATTCATCAGTTTGTGCCCTCGTTCGCGAGCCGGGACGCGATTGGTGGTCATGTGGTTCAGGTGCAGCGGACACTGCGTGATATCGGGCTGGACTCGGAGATCTACGTGGTCGATGCACACAACGACGTGGGGTATCCCTCAGCGCACTACAAGCGTTGCGTGCGCGATGAGGCCGGCGAGACAGCAATCCTCTATCACCTCTCCATTGGTTCGGAGATGGCCAAGTATCTTGTGGACCGACCTGAGCCGCTCATTGTCGACTTCCACAACATCACACCGCAACGCTTCTTGAATTCCTGGCACTCAGAAGCTGCCTACGCCGTCACGACTGGCTGGCAGCAGGTGCCCATGCTCGCGAGACGCACGAGCATTGCCCTCGCGGACTCAGCGTTTAACGCCGGCGACCTTGAGGCCAATGGCTATAGGGATGTCGCTGTCGTACCGATTCTGTTGGACTTTGAGACGTTTGAGCGCGGAATTGACAAGTCATTTGCCCGTGAGTTGGAGAAAAGCGCGAGTTCTCGCTGGCTGTTCGTGGGCCGCATTGTTCCGAACAAGGCCCAACATGATCTGATTCGTGCGTTCGCGGTGTATCGCAAGCTCTACGACCCGAACGCACAGCTCGATATCGTCGGAGGAACCTCGTCGGCGATGTATCTGGCTGTGCTGGAGAAGATGATCGTCCAGCTGAATCTCGAGGACTCGGTAAGACTGCACGGCTCGGTTTCAGATGCCGAACTTGGTGCGTTCTACGAAGCGTCCAGCGTCCTCGTCTGCGTTTCCGAGCACGAGGGGTTCTGCGTGCCACTCATCGAGGCGATGTACCACGGGTTGCCTGTGGTTGCCTTTTCTGCTGGGGCGGTCCCAGAGACTCTGGGCTCGGCTGGACTCCTGCTCGACACCAAGGGGCCAGCACGTGTCGCGGCTGCGGTGCACCGCGTCGTGAGCGACGATGTTCTGCGTGCCGAAATGGTGGCCGCGGGTCATGAACGTGTCGAGCATTTCTCGCTGAATGTCGCGCGGCGACGTCTGATTGATTCACTTGCGCCTCTGCTTGGCGACGACGCTGGATCGAAGCTGTGACCTCAGCGGTGCATCAGTTTGTGCCCGAGCTGGGTATCCGCGATGCGGTGGGTAGACACACTCTCGCGATCGACGAGACGCTGACCAACGCTGGTATCACCGCACATATCTGGGCGGGTGAGGTGCACAGTGATCTCCAGGATCGGGCGGGGCACTTTGAGAGCGCCGAGATCGCCCCGGATGATCTGTTGATGTACCAGTTCGCAGTCGGCCATGACATGGCCGACTGGCTGGTTGCTCGTTCCGAGCGGCTCATTATTGACTACCACAACATCACTCCGCGCCGGTTCTTCGAGGCTTGGGACGTGGGACTCGTGCACGCGGTGGACTGGGGCCTCCGCCAGCTCCCCAGCATGGCCAGCCGCTGTGATCTGTCGCTGGCGGATTCTGCGTTCAATGCTGGCGAACTTATCGAACTGGGCTTTCGTAACGTGCACGTTGTGCCCATCCTGCTGGATCAGAGTGAGTTTCAGCGGGACCCCAGCGGTGCGCCGACCAGACGAACCACGGCCGGGAGTTCCTGGCTGTTCGTAGGACGCATAGTCCCCAACAAGGCCCAGCACGATCTCATCAAGGCCTTCGCTGCCTACCGGCATGTCTACGACGCTGAGGCAACCCTCGCAATTGTCGGCGCCGTATCATCCCAGCGGTACAACGAAGCGCTCATCGGAATGATTAAGGATCTGAATCTTGGGGCATCAGTCACGCTCACGGGTTCTGTTTCGCCGGCTCAGCTTGATGCCCACTACCGGGACGCCGATGTGCTGGTGTGTCTGTCAGAGCACGAGGGTTTTTGTGTGCCGCTGCTTGAGGCCATGAATCACCAACTACCAATCGTGGCGTATGCCGCGGGCGCGGTACCCGAGACCCTCGGTTCTGCTGGGATTCTTCTCGCCGACAAGTCTCCGGCGGGAGTCGCTGCGGCTGTACAGCGTATTTCTGAAGATCGCGAACTGCGCGAACAGCTTCTGAGGCGAACCCGGGACCGTCTCGACCACTTCGGTATTCAGAGGAGTCAGCGGAAGTTGTTGGATGCCATCTCGCCCCTCCTTGGCGACTCATGACGTCCCTTGAGCGCTTCGCGTTCGTGACGCCTCGGTACGGCCCCGAGGTGGTGGGTGGGGCCGAGTTGGGGGCACGACTTCTGGCGGAACATCTCGTGGCCGACTGCGGCATTCAGGTGGAAGTCTTCACGACCTGCGCCCTTGAGGCTTCGACCTGGGCAGATCATTTTCCTGCGGGTGAGAGTGACATCAACGGGGTCAGAGTTCATCGGTTCCAATCGGAGAGCGGTAGATACGAAGACTTCGATGCCTGGGGCACAGAGTTGCTGAGGTTTCCCGAACGAGCATCGAGTGCGCAGGCCACTGAGTGGATCAAGCGGCAGGGCCCCTATTGTCCGGACGCTGTCGAAGCGGCCATCGCCAGTTCCGCCCAGCTCATTGGTTACTACCCCTACCTGTACTATCCGACGGTGGAGGGCATAACTCGCGACCCGCGACGGGCGATTCTGCATGCGGCGGCCCACGCTGAGCAACCCATTCGATTGCCCGTGTTCCGCGAAGTGTTCGAGTCGGTAGCAGGGCTGTGGATGCACTCCGACGACGAGCAGCAGTTGGTCTCTTCGCTGTTTCGTACGGCCCATATTCCCCAGGCAGTGATGGGTCTTGGCGTGTCCCTGGGCAGCGGAGATCCTGCGCAGGCCCGTAGCGAAGTGGGCCTGGGGGACGAGCCCTTCGTGCTGTGTCTCGGTCGTGTTGACGCAGGCAAGGGGACGTCATCGCTCGCCAGCTATTTCGCGGCTTACAAGCGGCGCAACAGCGGACCTTTGAAGCTGGTCATCGCCGGCCCCGTTCTGGATCAGCCAATATCCCATCCTGACATTCTGGTTCCGGGCCGCATCTCGGAGTCCGCCAAGTGGGGGCTGCTGGGTGCTGCTGAGGTGCTTATTTCGCCGTCAGCCAATGAGTCCTTCTCGCTGGTCTTGATGGAGTCCTGGACCGAGGGCGTTCCGGTGTTGGTGAATGGGCGAGGGGCAGTGACAACCGGGCACGCCCGGAGTTCGAAGGGCGGACTCTGGTACGACGACTTTGCCCATTTTGAGGTGGCGCTGAGTCGGTTGCTGGGTGATGGTGCGTTGCGCGCCGAACTCGGCAGGAACGGCCGGGCTTATGTGGAGTCACGGTTTTCGTGGCCTGCTCTTATGCGACGCTATGTGGAGTTTCTTGAGAGCTGCCTTCGGTAGATGCGCCGACATGGTTCGTTGCTCGTCGTTGCTTCTGTAGCGTTATAGGCCGTGACGGTTGAGCAGGACGGGACAGATGGGCGCGTAGCCCATGATCAGGAGCGGGTGGTCAGCGCGCGCACAAGCCTGCGTGGTCAGTTTGGCGCACTCTGGACCTACCGAGAGCTTCTCGTTGGACTCGTTCGTAAGGAACTCCGTGTGAAGTATCGCGGAACAGCCCTTGGATTCGCCTGGTCGATGGTTACGCCGGCGATGACGCTTGGCATCTATTACGTGGTGTTCAATGTGATTCTTACCGCTGGCATTCCCAACTTTGCCATTTTCCTGATGAGCGGTCTTGTGGTCTGGAATCTGTTCTCGAGCGGAGTCGCAGCCGCCGCTGGATCGGTCGTTGGCAATGCGCCAATCGTGAATAAGGTCTACTTTCCCCGACTCGTTCTGCCCGTGTCCGCAGTTGGGGCGGGCATCGTGCACTTTGCACTGCAGGGCCTCGTGCTTCTCGGCGCAATCGTGTTGACGCAGAACAGCATCGAATATTCATGGCTGCCGCTCGTCGTTGCTGCGTTCCTTGTGCTGGTTGTACTCACGCTGGCGTTGGGTGTGCTCATGAGTGCGCTGAACGTGCACGCCCGTGACACGCAGCATTTTCTAGAGCTGATCCTCATGGGCTGGTTCTGGCTGACGCCGATCATCTATCAGTATCAACTGGTGGCCAACAGGCTTATCTCCAAAGGCTGGCCGGAGCATCTCGCTCTGCTCAATCCAATCACGTCCATCACTCTCGCATTTCAGCGCGTTTTTTATAACACGATCGACGGTGCCAGTGCTACCGATCGGCCTTCGCTGTCGGGAGAGGCGGCAACTTCCCAGATCCTGCCCGACGAGAGTTTCCTCTGGTATTTCAGGAACGTCGCCGTTGTGGGTGTGCTGTCGGTAGTGCTCCTGATCGTCGCGATTGAAGTGTTCTCTCGCCTTGAGGGCAACTTCGCGGAGGAGTTGTAGCCGTGGCCAGAGCTATCACCGTGGACGGTGTCTCGAAACGATTCAAACTGCACGATGTTAAGACCGCGACCATCAAGGACCGACTGCTCCATATGGGACAGAGCCAGTCGCGAGACTTCTGGGCGCTGGACGATGTCAGCCTTGAAATATCCGAAGGTGAGACCGTGGGTCTCATCGGGCACAACGGATCCGGCAAGTCAACGCTCTTGAAATGCATTGGCGGCATCTTGCAGCCGACCAAGGGCGAGATACGAACACGCGGCCGCGTAGCGTCGCTGCTTGAGCTCGGAGCAGGGTTTCACCACGAACTTACCGGCCGGGAAAACGTCTATCTCAATGCCTCGATTCTGGGCCTGTCACGCGCCGACATCGACAACCGTTTCGACGAGATCGTCGGGTTCGCTGAGCTGGAGAGGTTCATTGACAATCCGGTTAAGACTTACTCATCTGGAATGTTCGTTCGGTTGGGTTTTGCGGTAGCCGTCAACGTTGATCCCGATATCCTCATCATCGACGAGGTACTCGCGGTGGGTGACGAGGCTTTTCAGGCACGCTGTTTGGATCGTGTGCGCGACTTCCAAAGGGACGGTCGCACGATCGTATTCGTTACCCATGGCGTCGAAGTTGTACGTCAGATCTGTGATCGTGCAGCGGTTCTCAACGCTGGCAAGCTGATAGCCCAGGGCGACCCCGGTGAATGTATCCGGAGATTCCGGGACACGCTGCTGAACCGCAGCGCCTGGTACAGCGACCAGGATCTGGCTGACGAGCCGGCACAGGTCGAGATGTCCAAGCATCTGCGCGATGAACAGGTCAAGATCACAGATGTCACCTTTGAGATCAATGGAGAACCAGCTGCGGTTGTGCAGCAGGCGGTCCAACTAAAGGCAAGCACCCAACTCTCTGTGCTTGTCCATTACGAGGCGCTCTTCGAGGTGTCTGACGTAACGATTTCTTTGCACGTATTCGATCCTGGGGGAGCAGTACTGTACGGCACGAACATTGACCAGCTGGGCAGCCCCTTGAGCAGTGGTATCTCCGGTCCGGGCGTCGTGCGCTTCGATATTGCCTCGTTGCCGCTGCTCCAGGGAGATTTCACACTCTCAATCGGCATACATGAGCACCAGGGAGACGTCGTGTTCGACTTCACCGAACATCGCCTGGATGTCACGCAGGATGGATTCGCAGCCGGAATTCTTGCCCTGCCGCTGACTGTGCCCCGCGATAACTAAGCGAGCGTCGAACCGTCCGCTGAGACACCAATGTCAGCGAGTCGAGCTATTGCTGCGTCTATGACCGGCTGCGGGACTGACTCGGACACCAGGCTCCACTTCTCCTCGATCTCGAGTCGGTCCGCAAGCGGCACCGCCGGGACGGTCGGCTCATTGACAGTCGGAATCCGAAAGGCGTAGACGCACCAGAACTCGATGAGGCCGAATCTGGTGGCGTCGTAGGTCAGGTGCCGTTCAAGGTTGTCGCAGCTGACGAAGCCAGCAGTCTCGAAGGCTTTTCGCCACCAGCGATACGAGGCGACAGTGAGATGCCCTTCGACGGGGTCACCGTTGACGTCAACAGCGAGATCAGCAAATGGCACCGGCCCGTCATAGTCGGGACCAAGTTCGCGATAGTGATCGAGACGACTCTCCAGCACCTTTCCGTCGCACCAACCGTCTGGTCCTGAAGTGTTTCGCCCAATGGAGGGGATCGTGGCAAGTACATAGCCGCTACTTACGCGCCGTAGCTCCTGAAGTGCTGCCGGGACATCCTGTGGTCTGAGATGTTCGAGGGTCTCGAACAGCGTGAGGAGCTCCACAGACGAGTCGGGACGGTCGAACGCATCTGGCAGGGCACCCACGCTCAGAAACTCTCGAACTGAGTCAGCGGCCATGCTGATAGCCGCAGCGCTGAGATCTGTGCCCTGCGCAGCCAGTCCGAGTTCTCTGGCGGCCTTCACGAAATGGCCCTTCGCGCAGCCGACGTCCAGCACGGACTCGATCGGGAAGTAGCTCCTCGCCAGATAGGCCGCGTGATCGGCGTTGCTGTGGGCTCGGTCGTAGGTCCCGTAGCCCGTGTGTCCAGAAATACGGGCGTGGCCGGTCTCGTAGTAGGCCGCGTCGTACCGTGCGGCAATTTTGGCCCGTTCCACGTCAACGCCGAGCTTGGTGAGCAGGGGCACGAGCCGGTCGTGGCTTACGAGACTGGCTGTGAGGCGCCTCTGCGCCTTGCGGAGACGGTGATGGGCTGATTGCGGTACAGGAGCCAAGGGTGGGGTCTCATCGTGCGTAGTCAAGCGAGGATGCGAGCCAGTGTAGGATCTTCCCACAGATATCGCGAGACGCGGTTGATGGATTCTTCACTATTCAAGGAGCCGCATGCGCCGCGCGCTAATCACGGGAATCACCGGTCAAGA
>CAYUOD010000109.1:0-7333 GCA_964446225.1 uncultured Acidimicrobiales bacterium
ACCTTGGCTACGTGGCGTTCTTCGCTGTCGGCGGCTACACGACGGCGGTGCTGACTTCACCCAACTCTCCACTGTTCGCACCACAGCTACCGTTCTACGTCACGATCTTCGTCGTGGTCATCGTCGCGGCCATCACTGGCATGCTGATCGGTGCGCCGGTTATCCGTATGCGTGGGGACTACCTCGCGATCGTCACCCTTGGCTTTGGTGAGATTATCCGGTTGCTCTTTCTGTCTGATTGGCTGGCCCCCATCTTTGGTGGCGCTCAAGGCATTACGAATATCCCGGGCATCGACGTCGGTCCCTTTGAGATTAAGGGCACTGATCCCCGCTCCGTCTTCTACCTCGTGCTGGCCTTCACGGCGCTGGCGGTCTATATATCGTGGAGGCTGCAGAACTCCCGCCTGGGACGTTCCTGGATGGCCATTCGCGAAGATGAGACCGTTGCTGACGCGATGGGCATCAACACGGTGAACGCCAAACTGTTGGCCTTCGTGGTTGGTGCCGTCCTTGCATCATTCTCTGGGGCCGTATTCGCGGCAAAGGTGGGGTCAATCTTCCCGAACAGCTTCCTGATTCTCGTGTCGGTCATCATCTTGGTGATTGTGATCGTCGGAGGAATGGGATCCATCCCCGGCGTGATCGTTGGCGCAGTCGTGCTGATCGGCGTGCTTGGTGGTCCGAAGCAACCTGGGCTGCTCGTCGAACTCGGCAGCTACAAGCTGCTCATCTACGGTGCGCTGCTTGTGTTCATGATGCTGAAACGCCCCGAGGGACTCATACCGTCTGCGCAACGTACTCGCGAGCTGCACCAAGAAGAGTTCCTGCAGGACGCATGGCTCAAGGGTGAAATTGACGCAGACGACGAACCGGGCACCGAGGCGGAGGTTGCAGAGTGAGCCATCTCCTGGACATCAAAGACTTGACCGTAACCTTCGGCGGACTGAACGCGCTTGAGGGTCTCGACTTCCATGTGGACGAGGGCGAGATCGTTAGCGTCATCGGGCCAAACGGAGCGGGAAAGACCACGTTCTTCAACGCGATCAGCGGCACGGTGAAACCGACCTCTGGCGACATCCTCTATGAGGGCCTGTCGATCGCAGGCATCGAACCTCATCAAATTACCTCTCTTGGAATTGCCCGAACCTTTCAGAATGTTCGACTTTTCGCGCAGATGACGATCCTTGAGAACGTGATGGTGGCGCAGCATTGTCGCACCAAACAGAACCTCATCGGTCCTCTGTTCAGGACCAAGGCGTTTGTCAAAGAAGAGCAGGAGATCAGGGACCACGCTATTGAGGTGCTGAGTTTCTTCGGTCATCGCCTCATTGGTTACCGCTTGAACCAGCCAGCCTTTGTCCTCTCTTACGCCAACCGCAGGCGACTCGAGATAGCGCGCGCCATGGCGACCCGTCCGCGACTGCTGTTGCTGGACGAACCGGTGGCTGGCATGAATCCGATGGAGACCGCCGAGTTGACGGCTCTCATCGGGCGGTTGCGCAGCGAATGGGGCTTCACGATCGTCATGGTCGAACACGACATGGCCGTGGTGCGTGAGGTATCCGATCGGGTCGTGGTCCTGGACCACGGCATTCCAATTGCTGCTGGCGACTTCGATGAGGTCGCAAGCAATCCTGATGTCATTGAGGCTTACCTCGGCCGACCTGTGGAGACGAAGAAATGACAGGTGCACAGCTCGATCCAACCGGATCCAACCGCAATGCGAACGGAGACATACCGCTCCTTGAGTTCCGTGAGGTCAACACGCACTACGGGGCCGTGCACATTCTCAAGGATGTGAACCTGGCGATCTATCCAGGCGAACTTGTGTGCCTGCTTGGCGGCAACGCCAGCGGCAAGTCCACAACTCTCAAGACGCTGCTCGGCATGGTTACGCCCAGTTCGGGCGAGGTTGTGCTCGACGGCGAAGTGGTGAACGGCAAGCCGACGAGCTATCTCGTGGAACGTGGCGTGACGATGGTGCCCGAAAACCGGCGCCTCTTCAAGCGGTTGTCGGTCGTCGAGAACTTGCAGCTTGGTGCGTACCTGCGCAACGACAAAGAGAACATCGCTAACGACCTCGAGCGCATCTACACGATGTTTCCTCGCGTCAAGGAGCGTCGTAAGCAGCAGGCCGGAACCTTGTCCGGTGGTGAGCAACAGATGGTTGCGATGGGCCGGGCGCTCATGTCGAGCCCGAGAGTGATGCTCATGGACGAGCCGTCAATGGGCTTGGCCCCGGCGCTCGTGCAGACGAACTTTGAGCTAATCCAGCAGATCCACGAAGAAGGCGTTGCGATCTTCATGGTCGAGCAGAACGCCAATATGGCGTTGTCCATCGCAGACCGTGGCTGGGTTCTTCAAACCGGCAAAGTTGTCCTCGACGACACGGCGTCTGAACTTCTCGCCAATCCTCAGCTCCGCGCCTCCTACCTGGGGCAGT
This sequence comes from uncultured Acidimicrobiales bacterium, assembly GCA_964446225.1. Classification (GTDB taxonomy): domain Bacteria; phylum Actinomycetota; class Acidimicrobiia; order Acidimicrobiales; family Poriferisodalaceae; genus CAYUOD01. Next base: position 2,444 of record CAYUOD010000109.1, read on the forward strand.
AGCTTCGGCTCCCTGGGCCAGTCGCGGTCCTAACGAGTTCGGCGACCCGCGAGTCATCATCTAGGGTCTACTCAAGTTCTCACGAGGAATTGAGCGATGGCTGACAACCCGTTGGAAGAGTACCGGGCGAGTATTGACAATATCGACGCCGCGCTGGTCTATCTGCTCGCCGAGCGGTTCAAGAAGACCACCAAGATCGGTGCACTGAAAGCTGCTTCTGGGCTGCCGCCAGCCGATCCTGAGCGCGAGCGGCGTCAGATTGAACGTCTCCGCCGTCTTGCCGTGGATGCCAACCTTGATCCGCATTTCTCCGAGAAGATGCTGAAGTTCATTGTTGAGGAAGTCATCCGCCATCACGAGAAAATGGCGTCGGAGTCAAAGGACAGTTGACTCTCCCGTTACCGGAGGGTGCAGAGTGGGTTCATGACATCGTTGTTCTCGATCGGGGAGTTTTCCCGCCTCTCGCACCTCACGGTGAAGGCGCTGCGCCACTACCACGAGCTAGGACTTCTTGCGCCCGCTGAGGTGGATGCTTCTTCGGGCTACCGGCTCTATGAGGCTTCGCAGCTCACCGACGCGCGCATCATCCGACGTTTGCGGGCCTTGGACATGCCCCTGGATGAGGTGCAGGAAGTCATTCACGCGGGCAGTGAAGCTGCCCAGAACTTGGCAATCGCCGCGCACCTCGGGCATATGGAGACTGAGCTTCAGCGGACCCAGGACGTTGTGTCTTCGCTACGGGAACTCCTGACCCGCCCACTTGACCCTGTGTCTGTGAGCTACAAGACGATCCCGGAGACCAGGGCGATTGCGATTAGCGAGCACGTCGAGCGCGCGAACACCGGCGTCTGGTGCGAGGGTGCCTTTGGTGAACTCTCGGCGTTGGTCGCAGCTGAGGATCTCGCGGTGACTGGTCCGCCGGCCGGCATTTTTCCAAGTGCCTTCATTACTGAGGGCGAAGCTGACATTGTGGCGTTTATCCCGGTCGTTTCGTCTGCGGAATCTGGCCGGGTGCATGATCTGTTGGTTCCCGAGGCGACGTTCGCCGTCGCGCTACACACGGGGCCGTTTTCCAACTTGGACTGCAGTTACGGATTGATCGGCACATTCGTGGCCGAGCACGCCACATCAACGAGTGCTCCGTTTCGCGAGTACTACCTCGACACGCCAGAGGGCGTGGACAATCAATCCGAATTCAAAACAGAAGTGTGTTGGCCGGTTCTTGGCTGACACCCACAGGAAGGTATCAATGGATCAATTCAGCACACTCAAGGACGCGTCAGCAGGCTTCGCTGGCTTTGCCTCTCAAATATCGGACGATCAGTGGGACGGCGCCTTGTGTGGCGACTGGCCAGTGGGTGAGCTGGTCCGCCACGTCATTGCTGGCGATGCAATGGCGATCGCGCTCATTGACGGGGCCACCAGCGACGAGGCGATGGAGGTGCTCTCGGGCGCGCCGCTGGAGGAGGCTCCTGTTGCGCAGTTCAGCGCGACGGCTGCTGCAATGCTCGCGGCATTCCAGCGCCCTGGGGTCATGGAGCAGCTCGTGAGCCATCCCATGGGCGTCATGCCAGCAGGGCAGGTCCTTGGGTTTCGTATCGGCGAAGCAGCGCTTCACGGCTGGGATCTTGCCCGCGCCATCGGGGTAGACGACAGCCTGGATGCTGGAGTTGTGCAGTCTGTGTGGGACGCGATGGAGCCAGCCAAGGACATCCTTGCTTCGCTCGGCATCTTCGGCGACGGCCCTAGCGGCAATGTAGGAGATGACGCCCCGTTGCAGCAGCGTCTGTTGGATCTGAGCGGCCGGCGTCCTTAGTCGACATCGGGCGCAACTGGCGGCGGACCGTGGCTTGTCAGATCGGCGACTATGGCAGCGAGCTGGATCGGCGCAAACGTGAGATTGCTCGCTCGTGAAATCTCGGCCTGGGTCCACCATCTCAGTTCGGTGACGTACTCGGCGTGCATTTGATCCCAGCCGATTGCAGGCTGCGGCTCGAAGTGGGCGACCCGAACCAGGTGTACGACGTCGAGTTGCCCGTCGTAACGTCCGTTCAGGAACGGGAAGAGGTGCGTCCGGTTCCAGAGATGTGCTCCGATATCGGTGACAGTGAGACCGAGCTCTTCATAGAGTTCGCGTTTGATGGCAGCGGACACCGACTCACCCTCGTCTCGACCACCGCCAGGAACGGCCCACACGATCGTGAGCGGTTCGTGTGGCCCGTCGTCGGGAAAGGCGAAACGCACCAACAAGACCCGGTCCTGGTCATCGATCACCAGAGCCCTGGCAGCTTGGCGAATCCTGAGTTCGGTCCCCATACCCGCGATGTTATTCCGGCGCCACGTTCGGACTGGCAGGCATGGTCGGTTCTGCGCGGACTAGTGTCACCGTTATGGACACAATGACGTTGAGAAAAGCGGTTATCGGGATCCGAATGTCCCTTGGTGTTGGGGCCATCGTGGCGCCACGAGTCATGGGCGGGCTCTTTGGGATCAATCCTGCGGAGAACCCTGCTTCGCCGTTCTTGGGACGCCTGTTCGGAATTCGCGAGATTTTCATGGCCTGCCTGCTGTGCAGAGCCGACGAGGATCAGGCCCGAGAGATTCTGACGGCGGGCGTGGCCGTGGATTCGGCCGATGCGATAGCTGCTCTGGCGGCCGGGTCAGCCGGCTACCTGCCGCAAAGGGCGGCGATTCTCAGTGCCGGCACTGCTGGCGCTGTGGCAGCCCTTGGTGTGTTGGCCCTGCGTGAGATCGACGTGCAGGACGTTGAGTGGATCGAATCCGACGAGTGACCTCGGGGGACACCCAAGGCATCTCGGCTTACACCGCAGGTCCTGAGGATGCGGCCTTCGGTATGGTCATCGTGCAGGAGATCTTCGGTGTCAACGCCCATATCCGGTCGGTAGTCGACCGCTATGCCGAGGCTGGATATCGAGCGACAGCGCCGGCGATATTTGACCGGATCGAGACCGGTGTCGAGTTGGACTATGACGAAGCTGGCCTCGAGCGGGGTATAGAGCTGGCGACCTCTCTCGACACCTCACAGACGCTTGCTGATATTCAGTCGGCCCTTGACGAATTCGCTCGCCCGAGTGGGGTTGTTGGCTACTGCTACGGCGGCTCGATGGCATGGCTGGCGGCTTCTGCGACAAGTGCCCGAGCCGCGGTCGGCTACTACGGCGGGCGCATCGTGAATGCGCTCGACGACGAGCCGAAGATTCCGGTGCTACTGCACTTCGGCGAGCGGGATGCGTCCATCCCTCTTGAGGATGTTGCCACGATCCAAGCGAGATATCCCGACGTTCCGATCTACACATACGCTGCCGAGCATGGCTTCAACTGTGACGCCCGGGGGAGCTACGACGAGCAGGCAGCCACCCTTGCCCGTCAACGCACGATGGACTTCTTCGCTGAGCATCTGTTGGCGTCTTCCTAGGCTTCCCACGGCGCCGGAATCCTCGTAGATGCGTAAGTCTCGGGGGTCATGGCCGATCCAGTTACGCATCTATGGCCCGAGGCCTTACTTGGAAGGCGCTGTCTGAATCATTGTCCACACAATGAAAAGTAGTTGCGTGGACATTGATTGTCAGGGGGAGTATTCTGGGAAAGGAGGCAACATGACCCAGAACGAAACGACAGTGGATCTTGGCAGGCTCAGAGTGAGCGCGGCCTTGGCATCGGCCCAAACGGCAATGGAACGCTCGTTTGAACGCAATGTCGTAGCGTTGAGTGACGAGGATGGCACCACGCTCGATCTCTTGCTGCGTCTCGCGTCCACCCCTGGTCATCGCATGAGGGCTGTTGAGCTCTGCAAACAGCTGATGCTGAGTCCGAGCCACATCTCACGTCGTATCGACCGCGCTAAGAGCAGAGGACTCGTCGTTCGGGAGCCCGACCCCGAGGATCGTCGAGCTTCTCAGGTGGTTGCAACGAGCAAAGGTCTTGCCATTGTTGACGTCTATGTGCCGAAGCTCGAAGCCGTTGTCCATGCCGTGGTAGAGCAGACCATGACCGAGGCCGAGGCCGACACGCTCGTCGAGCTGCTCAACCGAGTGGAGTTTGCAGCTCGTGACTACAGCTGCCCGGCCGATACCTAGCGCCGTCCAATGTGAAGCGTAACTGGATTGCGCTCAGAGCGATGAGATTACGCCTCACCTTGGGTGGGACCGGGCTCTCGACACTGCGACCGCCCGGCAGCCGATACCTAACCAACAGCCACGAGTGGCATCGCGCCAAGCGCGAGTGCTACACCGATCCACTGTACGGTTCGTAGCTTCTCGTGGAGGGCGACCCGCGCAAGGAATACCGTGCTCAGCGGATACATCGAACTGAACACAGCGGCAACGGCGAGTGGCCCACGTTGATATGCCCACAGAGCCAGCACTGTTGCCGCGGCCTCGCCGACGCCGGCCAGAGCAGATATTCGACGGCCGGATCGTTGTACAAGTACACCGCCAGTGATGATGAGTGATGCGAGGCCCACCGCTGGTACCGAGGTGAGACGTGCAACAAGGATCGGCCAAAGTCCGGCGTCGGGGCTGGTCTCTCCCAGCAGGGTGAAGAAGGTGCCGAAGCCGAGACCGGCAAGGACAGCCAGCCAGTATGCCGACCAGTTTCGGGAGGCCTCAGCAGCAGCTGGATCGTCCGAGGATTCCTGGGTTACAAGCGCGACGCCGACGAAGGCCATGAGGATGCCGACAACTACCAGCGTCGACAGTGATTCGCCTTGGAACAAGCCATAGACGATGGGAACGAGGGCACCCGTAACTGCGGCAACAGGTGATACAAGACTTATCTTCCCGGCGGCGAACGAAGCGTAGAGGGCGACGAATGCAACGCCGATGGCGAGACCTCCGACCCCTCCTACCACGAGGTCTTTCTGCGTGATCT